>CAMDPA010000169.1 GCA_945903565.1 Devosia equisanguinis
ACCGGATTGAAAATCGACTGCGCCGTCGACACGCGAACCTATGAGAAAGGCATCAAGGTCAGCAAAGCCGAGTTGGCGGCGGTCAAGCTTGTCGGCGATGACTTCCATCCCGAATGGAACTATACAATCAGCCCACGTAGACCGGGGAATTCGTAGCGGTTATTCTGCGATCTGTCCTTAGCGTATCGAACCCCGGTTTCCATGTGATGAAAACAGCATGACCAAACGCGATCTTCCCATGGCATTGCTTTGTGGGCTCATCGGTCTTGCAAGTGTGTTGGGGATACGTCGCTGGGGCAGTGACGACCTTGTCACCGAAGTCGTTTTTGGTGCTTTGGGGTTCGTAGGCGGGGGCCTGCTCTATGCGGCAGTGGTGTCGTACCATCGAAGTGACAGCGTTGACCGTCAAGAAGCGCAATTGGGCCTGAGCGGATTGGCTGGCTCGTTCGTCGGAATTGTCCTTGTTGAATATCTGAACATCCAAAGCTGGTGGGGTGTCCCCGCAGTGATCGCTGCCGGCGTTGTGGGGGGAATGTCTGCTCTCGCCTTATGGCGCAGGCGCTCGGGCGGGCCAGATGGTTTGCCCGAGAAGCTGACCAGTGTGGCAAAGGCCATGCGCGTCTATCGCGCAGGAAAGAACGAAGACGATCAGCGTGAATATGCCGCTGTCACCGCGCTTCAGCGCATGACGGCCGACGGCACTGCGGACAAGTCAGAAGTCGCAGCATTCGCCCGAGCGGAACTCGACGATTATGTTCGTCGCCCAGTGCGGCACGGAGCCCAGGACTACACCTACCATTCGAAGTATGATGGTCCGACGCTCCGCATGATCGAGCTTCTCGCCATCGCGGCTCCCGACGATGAAGAGGCTTTTCTCGCTGGACTCCTCGGGACACCTGGCGACCGCTTCATCAAGTCTAGGCTCGCCGAACTCAGGCAAACGCCGATCACAGATCGCGATGGCGACTATGTGCGGGACGCGTTGCAGCGTCTCGAAGCCGTCGGTCTCGTGCTCAAGCCGCAGCTTGATCGCGAGTTGATCGTAGCCCGTGCACTGCTGGAAGCGCACTTATGGCGCTACTTGCCGGGCGATCCGCCAGAAAGCGGCTCCCGGTTCGCTCCAGATCCGATCGCGCCGCTGTTCTCAGTGCTCGCACGCGAGACCGATGCATTTCTCGACCGAAGAGCCTTCCAAATCTATCGCCGAGAGCCTGAACGACTGCACAGCCTGCGTCTGTCGGCCGAGAGGCACCCCGCGCTCGACGCGCATAGCGGGTCGATTTTTGCCAATGCCGCCTATGTCGAGATATCGGACTACGAACAGGAGTTGTTCTCGACGGATTTGTGCCACTTATCACGCGGCGATATCATTCTGCCGCCGACGGCGTGGTCCGGCACAAGTCTAACGATTCAGGCACGCGGGCGGTCGTTCAAAGCAGCATTGTCCGACGCGTTCGAGATCGAAGCGCAGCAGGAGCTGTTCGATCGCGCCGCCCGTGGCCTTGACCATCGTTTCCTCTTCTTTGCTGTCGACGGCGATGGCGAGTTCGCAGCCTACCTTCCGGCCGACCGAGCCGATGCCTTTTCAGTGCTGGTGATCCAGGAACAGCAATGATGGACGTCTTGTCCGTCCGTAGATTGGTTCGCTTCCGGGGCTAGTCCAGTCAAAGACGGAACAAACAAGGAAACCGTCGCTCTGGGTCACGTGCGTGAGGGGTAGCCCCCAGCCAACGACGGTCGGTGTACCTCCAGCTACGGACATGAACTGACCATACCTCTTACCGGTTCGTCAACGGCGGGGCCTTTTCCGGGGTTTGGGGATGCGCTTGACGTCCAACCGGACCCGGCGGAAGCTCCGGCTGCAATCCCATTTCAAATCGCAGCGGAGCCCGCCCATGACCGACATCTCCGACATCCCCAAAGGACGTGGCCGAATGGACGGCAAGGTCGTGCTGGTGATCGGCGCCGGCTCGGTACTGCCGGGTTGGGGCAACGGCAAGGCCGCCGCCGTGCTCTATGCCGTGGAAGGCGCCAAGGTGCTGGTCGTCGACCACCGGCGCGAGGCGGCGGAGGAAACCGTCGCGATCATCCGCAAGGCAGGCGGTATAGCGGACGCCGAAGCCGCCGACGCCACGTCGGAAGCCGATGTCGCGCGTATCGTCAAAACGTGCCGCGAGAAGTTCGGCCGCATCGACGTGTTGCATAACAATGTCGGCGGCTCCGGGACGGGGCGCTCGCTCGACGACATCAAGTTGGAGGACTGGAACCTCACCATCGCACGCAATCTGACATCGGCGATGCTGTCGTGCCGCGAAGTCGTGCCGGTCATGGTCGCGCAAGGAGGCGGCGCGATCGTCAACGTGTCGTCGGTTTCGTCCATCCGGCATCTGGGCGTGCCGACCGCCGTCTATTCGGCCGGCAAGGCAGGCCTCAACGGCTTCACGCAGAACATCGCACTCAACTATGCCGGCAAGGGCGTGCGCGCGAACTGCGTCCTCCCCGGCTATATTGATACGCCGTTCATCCGTCGCCCAATCGGCGGCAAGCCGAACTACGAGCGCAAGGGTTTCAAGACGGCGGCCGAATATTCAGCGGCGCGCGACAAGACGATCCCGATGGGGCGCATGGGCACGGGCTGGGACGTGGCGTATGCGTCGCTGTTTCTGGCCAGCGACGAAGCGGCCTACGTGACCGGCACCACGCTCGTCGTCGACGGCGGCGTGACCGCAACCTGCCCCGGCGTTTGAGGAGAGACCATCATGACAGCGAATACGGAACGCAAGGTCGCCCTCGTCACCGGAGCCGCCAGCGGCATCGGCGCCGCCGCGATGCGCAAGTTGCTCGCCGCGGGCCATTGGGTCTGCGCCGCCGACATCCAGGACATTCCCGTCGACGACATGCAAAAACCGTTGCGCGCGCGCCTCAAGACAACGCGCTGCGACGTGTCGAGCTGGGCGGATTGCCAGCGCGTGGTGGCCGAGACCGTGTCGGCGTTCGGCGGCCTCAACACGCTGTTGCACTTCGCCGCGATCCACTCCGTGCTGCCGTGGGACGAACTCGACGCCGAGGAGTTCAATCAGGTGCTGGCGGTCAACGTCACCGGCTCGTTCCTGATCTCCAAGGCCGCGGCCGAGCACATGAAGGGGCACGGCGGCGGCGCGATCGTGATGACCGGCTCGGGCTCGATGAACTCCGGCGGCATGGGCGGCCACGGACGCGGCGGTCCGGCTTACACGTCGTCGAAAGGTGCCATCATCGCTCTGCATCGCGCACTGGCGAAATCGCTCGCGCCGCACGGCATTCGGGTCAACGCCGTAAGCCCAGGCGCAACGACCACTGCGATGACCGCGGATTACAGCGCGGATGCCCTGCGCCGCGTCGGCGAGCGCACCGCACTTGGCCGCATCGGCACAGCCGAGGAGATCGCGGCGGTGGCGATATTCCTGGCGTCCGACGAAGCGAGCTATGTGACGGGCGAGATCGTCAACGTCAACGGCGGCGGCAGCTTCGGGATTTAGGGACGTTTCCGGACATCACCCGCCCAGCAACCGCTGCGCGCGCGTGGCGAGCTCGGTGCGGTTACGCACGTCGAAGTGTGAGAACAGCGCGGCCAGGTGAATCTTCACCGTGCCCTCGGCGATATCGAGTTCGCGCGCGATTTCCTTGTTGGCGAGGCCCCGTACGATGCCCGCAAGCACGTCGCGCTGGCGGGGTGTGAGCCCTTCCATCGCGCTGGCGGCGCCTTTGGCGTCCACGGCGCCCGCGGGTCGCGACGCACCAACCGGCCCGGCGCCCGACTTGGCGGCGCTGACCCGGGGCGTGAAGACCTTGCCGGCCATCACTTCCTTGAGCGCGGCAACGATCTCTTCGTCCGACAGGCTCTTTGGGATGAAGCCGTTGAGGCCATGACCGAGCGTCGCCGTCACGTTCTCACGATCGTCCCAACCGGAGATCACGGCGACGCGCAACTCCGGATAATTTGCGCGCACAACGGCAAGACTGGCCGGGCCTCCCATGCCCGGCATCGACAGATCGAACAGGGCGAGCTTGATCGCCGGCGTATCGGCCAGCCGGTCCAGCGCCTCGTCGAAGCCACCCGTCTCGATCACCGATTCAAAGCCAAGCCGGTCCTCGAGCAACAGCCTTAGGCCAACCCGGTAGAGGCCGTGATCGTCAGCGATAAGCGCTGAAGTTTTCCGCATCTGGTTCATGGCTCAACAGCTCGTCCCACCGGTATCACTGGGCCGGACTTCTAGCATAGGGTTGCCCCCCAACGATACGCAATTGCAGCGAGAACATGGCCTCGTGGGTTTCATTCGGCTGCCGCCAGAGCGGTCGTGGCTGAGGCTGAACCCGAGGTCTCGGCCGGTTCCGCGGCCAGCCCCGCCAGAACTTTGGCGATGGCATCGGGATCGGCAGGCTTGGTCAGCCACCGCCGGCCACTTTGCATCAACGCCGACAGCGTCACCGCATCCGTGGCCCCCGTCAGCACCAGGGTCGGCAGCCGAATACCCAATTCCTTCTCCAATCGCTCGATGAAGGCGAGGCCAGTCTCGCCACTGGCCAGATTGAAATCGACGACGACAACCTCGGGCAATGCATCGGGCGCGCCGGCTCGGATCAAGGTTTCCGCCTCGGCCGTCGTGCCGGCCCGCAGGACGGAATTGCCGCGATCGGTGAGGTCGCGCGACAAGCTTTCCACGATCAGCGGCTCATCGTCGAGCACCAGTATGCGCCGCTGCTTGAGACTGCACGCTTCAGCAGCTGGAGCAACCGCGACATCTCCCACGGCGATTTCAGCACCGGCCGGCAGCAAGACCCGGAAGCGCGTTCCGTGCCCGGGCCGCGACCGATAGCTGACGTCGATCCCAAGAAGCTCCGCGTAGCGCTTGACGATCGACAAGCCCAGACCCAAACCGTCGTTGGCACCCGCAGCGGCAAACTTCGAGCGTTCGAACTCCTGGAACACGGCGTCGCCCGCGTCGGGGGCAATCCCCAGGCCCGAATCAATCACCTCGATGGAAAGGCGGTCCCCGACCCGCCGGCACACCAACATGACGCCGCCACGCTTGGTGAACTTCAGCGCGTTGGACAGCAAGTTGCGCACCAAAGTCTCGAGCAGCGCCTGGTCGATCCGCACCACCGAGTCGACCGAACGCGAACGGAAAGTAAGCCCGCGTTGTTCGGCCTCCGCGCGGAACCCTGCCGATACCCGGTCGATGAACTCACTCATCGCCACGTCCTGGGCGTTGGGTTGGATCAGCCCGGCGTCGAGCCGTGATACGTTGAGCAGTGCGTCGAACATTTCCTTGAGCGAGGCCAGTGCCTGTTCGGTCTGCGCCACGAGCCCCTTGGCCTCGCGCCCCTCGACCCGCCGCGACAGCGCACGCGCAAACAGCGTCAGCGCATGCAAGGGCTGGCGCAGATCGTGGCTGGCAGCGGCCAGGAAGCGCGATTTGGACGCGGTTGCCGCCTCCGCTTTCTCCTTGGCGTCGGCCAGCTGAACGTTGCGTCGTTCCAACTTACGGGTGCGATCGGCGACCTGCCGCTCGAGCGAGACGTTGAGATGAGAGAGGCGGGCTTCGCGATTCCTGAGCTCATCGACCAGCGTACGCAGCGAGTTCGAAAGAATCTCAGCCTCGGCATAGACGCCAACGTGTGGGATTGCGATCGCCTCGCCGCGCCGGAGCCGGTCGGCCACTGTGGAGAGCCGGAGCAGGGGCGCCGCCAGCCGCCCTGCCAGGAACCAGGAGAGCAACGCCGACAATCCAACGAAAACGGTGCTCCAGATCAGGATCTGCTGGCGCAACCCGACAACCGGCACGAGCGCCACCTCGGCCTTCTGCCGCACCAGGATGCGCCACCCCAGTCCGCCGAAGAGCGGATATTCGACGTCCTCGGCAAATCCCGAGAGATAGCCAAGGCCATCTGGCCACGTCTCGACCGCGAACCGGCGGGTCCCCAGCGACTGCGTCTTGACGCTTTCGAGATTGAGCAGTTTGCCGATCATGCCAGGCGGGCCAAGCAGCACGGTGCCTTCATGCCCGATCACCAGGGCCTCGATCGCCTCGTTGCCCCCGACACTGCCGAACAAGGAGTCCTGAACCTCCTTGGCCCAGTTCCAGTTCAGTTGCGCCCCAACGACGCCCTTGATCTGGCCTTTGACGTTGATCGGGGCTGCAACCGCAATCAGCCGGTTGGCCTCCCCGGTACGCAGCGGGAGATGTTCCCGCAACGTGCCATCCCCGTGCACATCGCCGAACACCGCGCCTTTCAGGCCCGCCCGGAACCAGCTCTCGTGCGACACGCTGGAGCCCACGAGCATGCCGCGTGTCGCCTCGGAGACCTGCCCACCGGCATCGGCCACGCCGATCCATACATAATCCGGCAGCGTCGACTGCATCAGCTCGAGCCACTGGCGAACCGGCTGCGGCTCGCGGCTTTCGGCACCCGAGGCAACAATCGCCGCCATATTGTTGATCTCGCGGATGCGCTCGAACAAGCCGCGATCGAGCTTGTCCTGCATCTGGTCGGCGAGCATCGCGAGCGAAAGGCCGATCGAGCGCTCGAGCCGATCAAGCCCGCTGCGGCCGATGGTGTAGCTGACGACCGTGGTTATCACCAACGCGAGCATGGTGATGGAAGCAGCGAGCAGAAAGCGCAGCTTGAAGGGTTTCTGCCGCATGACGTTTCACTTCCAAACTCGAAACACCGCCGGCAGCGTATCTCGCATACGCCTCGGCCCACCACTTGAAGCATTTCACCAGGCAGGAATGCCGTCGCAAAATTACAACCCGCTGTTGGCCAAGCCAGGGCGGATTGCCAGCCAAATGGTATAATTCACGTTAATCCCCGGCAATGCAAAGCATCGGTCCGCGAAGCAACTGCAGCGGGGCTTCAACGGCGCGGAGCAGGCCGCGGCTGGCGCGCGAACGCCCGCGAGGTAACGGCCCGAACCACATATTCCGACAAGCAGGCATAGCCGGTCTCGGTCAGCGTGAACGCGTTGGGCGATGGCCCCTTGCCAACCTGGCGGGCCTGCTCGATCACCTGCATGGCCTCGTAACGCCCGATGCGCAGAACCTTGAATTCGTCGGCGGCGAGGTTCAACGCTTGCCTGATGGCCTGATAGTGCGTGTCCCTGACAAGATTGCGCAGGTAATGCAAACCAACGATCACGACATCGACATCGTGCACCTTCAGCCAGTCCAGCGTCTCGCGCACGGTCGCCTTGAACTCGTCCACCGGCACGTGCATCAGCGCATCGTGGGTGCCGAGCTGCCAAAGCACCAGATCCGGCTTCTTCAGCGCCACCTCGTTCTTGATCCGCTCGGCCGCATCTCGCGCCAGCTCGCCGGACACGCCGCGGTCAATGATTTGGACGTCGGTACCCGGGATGGTCTTCTCAAGGACTTCCTCGATCACGACCTGATAGCCATTGTCGGCGCTGGCCTTGCCACCCTTGCTCGACGCCCCGATGGCCAGAATCTTGATGCTCCTGCGCAACCGCAACGCATTGGTCACGTGATGCAGCGGCGTCTCGCCCGAGATCGTGACACCCGGCGTCTGGCATTCGCGCGAAAGCGCAGGGGGCACAGGCCCATCCGTCGCCGGCTCGCTCTGTGCAAGGGCAATGGTGCTCAATAGCAGTGACAGAGCTGCGCCAAGCGGCGCGCTCGCCAAACGGATCACGACCGTCCCTCCCGTTTCTCCGAAAGCCATGCGGTCAGACCCATTAGCCCGACGCCAGCTACGACTATGACAGTATCAACAAGGAAATCTCCCTTGTAAATGAGGCGTAGTATTTGCCCGGCCAGGCTGAGGAGCGAACACACACAGAACACATTCAACGAGTGCCGGCCCAACTTCGACAGGAAGTCGACCAGTTTGGGCAGCGTGCGAGCGATAAATGGGTAGGCCACCGATACCAGCGCGATCAGGGCCAGGAACTGGATCAGACGCGGCGGGGTTGCGTAGGTCTTGGACAGCAGGAACAGCAGCTTGGGCTCGGGCATCCGCGTCGGATCCGGCCACCATTTGAACAGCGTAACGACGGCGCAGGCGACCACGATCGGCAAAGCGATCATCCGAACAGTCCGAATATTGTCCCGCACGAAACCGCCGACACCGCGCTCCCGCGCCATCAGGAACCCGAGAACGAACACCAGCTGCCAGGCCAGCGGATTGAAGAACCATTGTCCGTCTCCCGGCCAGCTTGGCAGCGAAACCTCGAACACGAGCGCCAGAACGTAGATCGCCAGCGAGATCGGCAACAGAAAATTGGGTGCGACGCGGTGGATGACGACGATCCCTGGCGCCATCGCCATCAGCACGACATACAGCGGCAAGATGTCGAAATATCCGAGCTGATGCGTCAGCAGCATCAGGCCTATATGGGCATTGACCGGGTCGTAGAACACCGCCGCCGCGTTGTGCCATTCGAGCAACAACGGGTTCTCCAGTTGTGTGGCGGCTACCGCCAACATGCCGATCGCGATCGTGACGATGACGATCTGCGCCGCATAGAGCGTGACGATGCGACTCCCAAGCCGGAACATGACCCGCTTCACCGGAGTCGGATCCTCGGGCCGGCCCACCGCGATCCGCAGCGCCCAACCGGCGAGGAACACGAACAGGTCGGCTGAATCCGACAACGACAGGTTCTTGTGCGTGAAGCGGTCGTAGTAGATGCCGGGGATGTGATTAATAAAGATCGTAACGAGTGCGAACCCGCGCCAGAAATCGATCGCGTTGGCTGCCCTCACGTCTCGCTTCCCTTGTTCTGGCGTCTTCTGGCGTCGGGCTGCAGTGGCCGTAACCGTATCCGGCTCCCTGCGGACAAGTGTCGGGGCCGGGCGATCGCTCCAGTCTGGCATTGCGAATCCATCTTGCTGCGCTGCGGCTGGATATAAGTGCTGTGGCGCTCCGGGTAAACCACACTGTTCCCATCACCCGCGCAAACCACGACATCCCCTGCCACACCAAGCCCCACCCTCCGCCTCTGGCATTCCGCGATGGCTCTGCTAATAAGCGGACGGAATTCAAGAAGAGAATTGGGGAGGTCGCCTTGTCGCTCACGTCAGTCGCCAGTGCGGGCATCAATGCGCGCCGCGCCGCAACGTTCGCTTTTGCCGGTGTTGCAGTCCTGGCTGGAACGCTCTCGGTCCAGGCGCAACCCGCCGTGGAACAGTTCTACAAGGGGAAGAACATCGATCTCATCATCGGTTATCCCCCCGGCGGCAGCAATGACGTGTTCGCCCGCTTTGTTGCCCGGCACATGGGCAAGTACATCCCCGGCAATCCCAACTTCGTCTTGCGCAACATGCCCGGCGGCGGCAGCTTGCTGGCCGCAAATCACATCTACGCTGTGGCACCCAAGGACGGCACCGTGCTCGGGATCGTTTCCCCGACGGTTCCGCTGGACGAGAAACTCGGCAATTCCGCGGTGAAGTTCGACTCCACCAAGTTCTTCTGGATCGGCCGTGTCACCACGGCGGTCAATCCCCTGATGGTCTGGCACAACCAACCTTTCACCTCGTGGAAGGATGCCATGACGAAGGAAATCACGCTGTCGGCAACCGGCGCGGGCTCGACTGTCTCGGTCTATCCGACCGTGCTCAACAACGTGCTCAAGTCCAAGTTCAAGCTGGTGATGGGCTATAAGGGCTCGGGCGAGTCGATGCTGGCGATGGAGCGCGGCGAGGTGGCCGGCCACAGCACGGCTTGGGAAGCGCTCAAGACCCAGCACCCCGATTGGATCACCGAAAAGAAGGTCCGCATCCTCCTGCAATTCGCCCTCACCCGCCATCCCGAGATGGCGGACGTGCCGACGGCTCTCGAGGCCGCCGAGACCGACGAGCAGAAGGCTATCCTACGCGCCGTGCTGAACGCGACCGAAATCGGCAAGCCGTTCTTCACGTCGCCCGGCGTGCCGGCAGAGCGGGTGGAAGCACTCCGCCGTGCCTTCGATCAGATGGTCAAGGACAAAGAATTCGCCGCCGAGTTCGCCAAGGCCAAGGTGGATTTGATCCCGCTGTCGGGCGAAGGGCTGCAGAAGCTGGTCGAGGAACTCGGCAAGATTCCGCCGGAACTGCTTGCCAAGGTCAAGGCCAACTACGGCGGCTGAGTGGCAACGCTACGAACCCCACTTCACGCCGCGTGCGGCGCAGAAGAAGGTCCCATAGCGACCGATCCGGTGTGGCGCTCGATCAACACCAGCAAGTCGTCCTCGCCGTACGGCTTGCTCAAGAAATCGTCTGCGCCCGCGGCTAGAGCGCTTTCCACTTGATGTGAATCAAAACAGTTACAGGGGATTCCCTCGGACGCGCAAATCAGATTCGGATTCCACCGGCAGCAACGGCGGGGATCGCGATGGCGAAGGGATACTCGAAAGATCTCAGGGTGCGGGCCGTCGC
>CAMDPA010000170.1 GCA_945903565.1 Devosia equisanguinis
AAGCGTCTGCCCTTCTTGGTCCGATGATCCGGGATAGCTTCGAGGGCTTGGAACAAGGTCAGCGCGTTCATCGGTGGTCTCCGTCGGGCGGAGACCGTTAGAACTCTGTTCGCGCCGCCATCATACGCGGTGAATTGAATCACCCTGCCTGCAAGCCATGGCCCGCATAAAAAAAGACACCCAGCTTCGCACCCGCCAGCGACTCGGCGAATGACCGTATCGTGCGATCCATGCCGGACTTGTCGAGATCCAGCCCCTCGAAGACCTTGAAACCCAGGGCCTTCAGCGCCGCCGCAATATCGGTGGCGTCATTCCTGGGATTGGCCAGCTTCGGCGTGTGCTGGTAGGCGGAATTGCCGATCACGAGAGCCACACGCCCTTCGTTCACGCTCGCCGCGACACCGCCACCATCCAAACGGCGAACGATCTCGCCGAGTTCGGGGCTATCGGCCTCGATCCACGTCTTGAGCTCGTTGAAGACCTTCGTCTGCTCTTCGATCGGAAGGTCCGTGCCCGCGCCCGCGCTCCTCGGCTCGCCCTGCCCCCACCTTGGCCCGAAGTGGTAGACCGCCGCATACATGACCTTGGCGGTTCGTTCGTCCACGCCTCCTGCCCGCATGGCGTGGTAGAAGACTTCGTGCGTCTCCTTCCAGCTGCGGCTCTTGGTTCGGCAGTAATGGTCATGAACGACGGCCGCCGCCCGATATTTGCCGGTGAACGGCGGATGCGAAACCCACAACACACGCGGAATGGATGCCCCGTCGGTCTCGGTTCCGGCTGGCACGTCCCAATGCTACCCGCGCACGTCGATGAAACCAAACGATTTTTCCAGCTGCATGTTCCGGCCATCGCGAAGGAACTTCGCAACGACATCACCCTTGAACTGGCCATAGCTGGCTTGGGCGAGTGTCACCGTGGGCAGCACCAGCAATGCAATAACGAGATGCACAATCGGGACGAAAATACGCATAACAGGTCTCATGGGAGAACCCAAAGACAGCCGGATCAAAAGCAAGCCCAATATCAAAACCGCGAGCAACCTGAGCGACGCATTTCTCGCTTGCGGGAAAATATCAAAGCCGCATATCCGCATAATCTACACCTGGACCCAGCGCCGCGTCTACCTCTCGATTGCACACCACCTGCTAATTCGACGTTGCGCCCCCCCCCCTTTGCCAACCGCCGCCCGAGCGCGGATAATCCCCGCTATCGAGATCACAACCAAACGCATCGCAGCGGAGAGCTCTGTGGCCCACCTATCCCACGTAAAGGCCCTGGTCTTCGACGTGTTCGGCACGGTCGTCGATTGGCGCGGCAGCATCGCGCGCGATCTCGCGGCGTTTGGCGCGCAGCGCGGCATCGCCGCCGACTGGGTGCGGTTCACCGACGATTGGCGGGCGCTCTATCAGCCAGCGATGGACGAGGTGCGCACGGGGCGCCGTGCATGGACGATCCTCGATATTCTGCATAAGGAAAGTCTGATTACGCTGCTCGAGCGCTACGGCATCAAGGGCTTGTCGGACGCCGACATCGACCACCTCACGCGCGCCTGGCACCGACTCGATCCGTGGCCCGATACGATCGCAGGGCTCACGAGGCTCAAGCAGCGCTACATCATCGGCCCGATGTCGAACGGCAACGTCGGCCTGCTCACACGGATGGGCAAACACGCGGGTCTGCCGTGGGATGTGATCCTCGGCGCGGAAACCGCACGGGCCTACAAACCGCTGCCGGAATCCTATCTGCGCAACGCCGCGCTGCTCAATCTGGAGCCCGGCGAAGTGATGCTGGTGGCAGCCCACAACAACGACCTCGCGGCGGCCGCCGCCGTCGGCCTCGCCACCGCCTTCGTGTCGCGCCCCACCGAATACGGCCCCGGCCAGACGAAAGACCTTGCCGCCACCGGGCCCTGGAACGTGGTAACGGACAGCTTCGTCGGCCTCGCCGACAAACTCGAATGTCCGGCTTGACGAATACAACAAAGGCTACGACGACATGATCCCTCTATCCGTGCTCGATCAGTCCGTGGCCACGGCGGGCCGCCCACAGGGGCTCGCGATCCGCAATACGATCGCGCTGGCGAAGGCCTGCGAGGCGATGGGCTACGCGCGCTTCTGGGTGTCGGAGCATCATAGCCACGGCTCGATCGTCGGTACTGCGCCCGAGGTGCTGATCGCGGCGATCGCGTCGCAAACAAGCGAGATCCGCGTCGGCAGCGCGGGTATCATGCTGCCCCACTACGCGCCGCTGAAGGTCGCCGAGCAGTTCCGCGTGCTCGATGCCATCGCGCCGGGCCGCATCGATCTCGGCCTTGGCCGCGCGCCGGGCTCCGATGGCCGCACCGCCTATGCGCTGAACCCGCTCGCCAACGAACGCCCCGCGCAATTCGTCTCAGACGTGCGCGATCTCCAGGCCTGGCTGACCAATTCGCCGCTGCCGGACGGGCATCCGTTCGCCGCCGTCAAATGCCTGCCGCACGACACGACGACGCCCGAAATGTGGCTCCTCGGCAGCTCCGACTATGGCGCGCAGGTCGCCGCCTACTTCGGTTTGCCGTATGCGTTCGCATGGTTCTTCACCGATGGCCGCGGCGGTCGCGAGGCGATCGAGGTCTATCGCAAGACGTTCAAGCCGAGCGATAAGTTCCCCGAGCCGCACCCGGCCATTTGCGTGTTCGCGCTGGCCGCCGAAACGGAAGCGGAAGCGTTGCGCCAATACCAGTCCCGCGCCCGCACACGCATGCTGCGCGACTACGGCGTGTTCGCCCAGCTCGAAGCGCCGGACGTGGCGGGCGGCTACGATTACACCGACGCCGAGAAGGCGAGGCTCCTGCAGTTGCGCAACAACGCCATCATCGGCACCGCCGAGCAGGTGGCCGAGGGCATCGACAAGCTGGTCCGCGCGATGGATCTGAAGGAGGTCGCCGTCGTGACCTGGGCCTACGACGAGGAAGTCCGCATCGAGAGCTATCGCCTGCTCGCCAAGGCGATGGGCATCGCACCACGGGGTCAGACCCTGTCGTAGCGCTCAATACGCCGACGCCACGGCGCCGATGCCGTCCTTCTGGTAGAGGTCACGGCGGAACTGCACCACGCCATCTTCCGTCGCCCACGCCGTCAGGTAGGCGAAGTACAGCGGCACGGGGCGCTTCAATTTCACGTCGCGACGCTCGCCGGTCTTCTTGATCTCGGCGATGCGCTGGCCCGGCCAGTCGCCGTTCTCCGCCAGCATCCACGCCGCGAGCTGCTCGATACCACTGACCCGCACACAACCCGAGCTCGCCGCGCGGAAGTTGCGGCCGAACACGCTGTCCGACGGCGTATCGTGCATATAGACCGAGTACTGATTGTGGAAGTTGATCTTCAGGAAACCCATCGGGTTTTCCTTGCCGGGCTGCTGCTTGAACGTCAGCCCCTTCGTCGCCGGCGCGTTCCAGTCGACCTTCGTCGGGTCGAGCTTGCGGCCGGCGCCGTCGTAGGCGTCGATGCCGTACTTGACGAGCACGCTCTGGCCCGCGCGCTGCATGTCGCGGCCCTTGGGGGACAGATCTTTCTCGATCACGGTCGGCGGCAGGTGCCAGACCGGATTGAAGTTCAGCTCGTGCACGGCCGAGCGCAGGATCGGCGTGGGGCGGTCGATCTTGCCGACGACGCCGGCATGGCGCGACACGACGCTGCCGTTCTCGATCGCCTCGATCTGCTGAGCGGGAATGTTGACCAGCACGTACTTCTTGGGCGCGGAGCGCTGCAGCTCCTGCAGCCGCGGCAGGTTCGACTGAAGCTGGCGCAACCGCGTCGCCGCCGGCACGTTCAGCGCCACGATCGTGCGCTTGTCGACGATACCGGTCGGGCTCAACCCGTTGGACGCCTGGAACCGCTTGACCGCCTTCTCAAGATAGCTGTCGAAGTGATCCTTGTACCCGGTCGGCTCCTTGAGGTCCCCCGAGATGGTGAGACGCTCGCGCAGGACCCCGACCGAAGGCCCACCACTGCCCGGCTGCATCTGAACGTCCGGCACCATGGGCCAACCGCCCTGCTTGACGATATCGCCGTAGCGCCGCACCGCGGCCTTGGTGGCTTCCAGGTTGGACACCGCCAGCGTCGCGAAGCCTTTGGGCGGACGGGCCTCCCACTCGCGCACGAATTCGCGGTCATACGTGTCGGCCCGATTGCTGACCGAGCCCGTCGGATCCCGGAGCGGGTTCCACTCCTGCCCCACCGCCGGCACGGCGAGAACCAAGAACACCGGCACGGCGAAAGCCAACATTGCCGTCGCCGCCAAGCCGGCCGAAACCGCACCGATCCGGTTGCTGTCGATCATCCGCATCACCCGTGTATATGACCTATGAGTACCGCGGCGCGATCGCCTGCCAGCTCAAGTGTTGTCCAGCTCGTGTGTTGTATAGTGCCACAAGCATTAACAAATCTCGAATCCTCGTGCCATTCCCGGAAGCAACAATGTCGAGCACGATCACGTTCCAGAACAGCGCCCGGCAAGTTGGTCCGCCGAACGCCGCGAGGAAAGCGCATTCCACATGAAAGTGCCGAGTTGCGAGCCGGGTGGTGCTGCTTCGCAACAAATTTCGTTGCACTCGAAGCGAGAATTTCCCGAGAGCATTTACGTGGATTTGGATACAACGCAAAAAAGCCATGGCGCACCGGCGTAACCGGTGTTCCCTGGCTCCCTGGCCCCTCCCCCGAGAGGCCCGCCGGCGGTGAACCGCCAGCGGCAGATCTTTGGATCGACTACAGGCGATAGCGGATCTGGTCGGACCAGAAGCGCTCGAGCCGGACCAGCGCGGCATTGAGGCCGGCCACGTCGCTCTTCGATACCTCGCCGACAGCCTCGAGCGAGCCGAGCTGGCGGTCATACAGCTTGTTGAGCACGTTGCAGGCGTCCATGCCCTTGTCGGTCAGGCTGACACGTACACTGCGGCGATCGGTTTCGGACCGCTTGTAGTGGATGTAGCCCATGTCGACGAGCTTCTTCAGGTTGTAGGAGACGTTGGAGCCGAGATAGTAGCCCCGCGTCTTCAACTCGCCCGCTGTCAGCTCGCTTTCGCCGATGTTGTAAAGCAACAGCGCCTGCACGGAGTTGAGGTCCGCGCCGCCCTTGCGGTCGAACTCGTCCTTGATGACATCGAGCAGGAGGCGGTGAAGACGCTCGATCAGGCGCAGAGCCTGCAGATACTCGGACTGGAAGTCTTCGCCCACGGCCGGCACGGCAGCCTGGGCAGGCGCGCGACGGCGCGCCAAGTCCAACGCAACACTCATTTTGTAGCCTGTCTTTGATAGGTTTGACGCTGCTGGTCGTTAGTGCCAGCCCCCGTTCACCAGGGTTGAGTGAAATCTAGCTCAGACTACTAAAAGTTACCCTAATACACATAGTAAAAGAATAGTTCCCCCCGGGTGCGCTTCAGAATTCTTGAATACTTGCTTTTGGGCCAATTGCGATCAAACCCGCGCGGCCTGCATTTCCTGGCGTGTCGGCAATACGAGTTCGCCACCGTCCGCGCCGCCGATCAATGGATCGAAGGCGCGTTTCACCGCCGCCGGATCGAGATCGAGCAGCGTGTGCGGCAACCAGCGCGGCGCCCCCGTCTTGTCGATCAGCCGCGCCCGAACCCCTTCCAGGAAGTCGTGCCCGCCAACGAGACGAACCGCCAGCCGGTAGTCGACCACCAGCGTCTGCCGCAAATCGAGATACCGGCAGCGGCGGATATGCTGCAGCGTGACTTCCATGGCCAAGGGAGACCGCTCCGCCAACGCCGCCAAGGTCTTCTCGCACCACGGCCTTTGTACCGTCTCCGCCTCCAGCCGGCTGACGATCTCCCTGACGCTACCTGCCGAAAAACACCGCGCGACAACCTCGGCCACGTCCATAATCGAGGCAGCCCCCGGATCGACGTGGTGGCTATCGAGCAAAGGATCGATGGGCTCGGCTTCCGCCAGCCCATCGGCAATCGCGTCGAAATGCGAAGCATCGATGCAATGGGTCACGATGCCGAGCTTGAAGGCGTCCGCGCGCGTCAGCGCCGCGCCGGTCACACCCAGATAGGTGCCAATCTCATGCGGCAACCGCGCCAGCATCCAGCACACGCCGTTGTCGGGAAAGAAACCGATCGCTGTTTCCGGCATCTGAAAGCGATACCCCGCGCCCGCAGCCTTGTGCGTCGCGCACTGCACAATCCCCGCCCCGGTCCCCATCACCGCGCCATTGATCAGCGCCGCCGTTGGCTTGGAGAAGCAGTCGAGCAGCCAGATCAGCGCATACTCGCGCGCGCATTCCTCGGCCGCGTGCATATGACCTTCTCGCGCGAGATCGTAATATTCGCGGATGTCCCCGCCCGCCGAGAACATCCCGCCTGGGGCTGCCCGGATGACCACCGCGTACACCTGTGGATTGCGTGCAATGACGGGAATCTGGGTTGCCAACGCGGCCTTCATGCTTGAATTGATGGCATTGTGCTTCGAGGCCCGGTCCAGGGTCACAACGACCGAGGCGCCGCGCTGCTCGATCCGCAGACCGGCCTCGGGCTTCCCGGATGCTGACACAGGGGTCTCCGTTGTATTCGTCATCGCCACCATGCGTCTTCCATCGAGGTCAAAACCAGGCCAGCACTAGACGTCTGTTGTCTAGCAAACTCTGCTTAAAGCTTATTTCAGCCATCGATATGCCGTTTTTGAATCTATACAAATCCGATTTCGGGGGTAAGCTGAGGATGTATGATTCGCGTCTGTCCGGCCTGCCCCCGGCACGACGTAAGTGTGGCGCCCGTATCGAGAGGCTCCTGTCTGCAATGGGCATCCGTACTTCACTGATGGCAGCGACTGTTGTCTCGTCCGCTCTTTCGGCGGCGACGGTGGTTGCATCGACCAGCGCGCTCGCGCAATCCGCCGCGCAGCCCCCCCCTGCGGTTGCCGCGGCCCCAGTGCCCGCCGCATCGTCTCCGGCTGCTACCGCAAAACCGGCTGTCAAACCAGGCGCAAGCAGCCCGCAGGGAAGCTTTCCCTCGGTACGCGCGCCCGTCCGCCGCAAAGTCCAGCCAAAACCTCGGCGTATCGTCAAGTCCGGTGCAGCAACGGAAACCGCCCAGCAAACGCCGGCAACGCCACCAGCGCCTGCCGCTCCGGCCGCGGCATCAAACGTGGTCGCCGGAACAGCAGCAGCCGGCGCAGTGGCAGCGACAGCCGGCGCCGCAACGACCGCGGCCAATACATCGCAGGCCCCCTCCGCCGGCTGGAGCCAAGACGAGATCAAGCAAGCCAAGGCCCATTGCGACGTGGTCTTGCGCGGCGTGACGGCCTCCTACGCCCCCGACGATCCGATCAAGCAAGGCGAGTGCGGCTCACCCGTGGTGTTCAAGGTGACGAGCATCGGCAAGGGCCCTGAAGTCCAACTGTCGCCCCCCGCGATCATGACGTGCGACATGGTCGCCTCCCTCGACAAATGGGTGCGGCAGGACATCCAGCCTCAAGCGCGCGCGTTGCTCGGCGGCTCGATCGTCAAAATCGATACGATGAGCTCGTACTCATGCCGCAACGCCTATGGCCGCGCCAAGACGCGGCTATCCGAGCATGGCCGAGCGAATGCGCTCGACATTTCCGCCTTCAACACGGCCAAGGACAGCAGCGTCGTCTTGACGAACTGGGGCCTTACCGCGCGCGAGCAAAGAGCTCTGGCTGCCAGACAAGAAGCCGAGCGTGCAGCGGCCCAGGCTGGCAAGGCGCCTGCTTCCGGCCAGCCACAAAACGCAGCGCCAGCCGGAACTGGGGCCGCAGCAGGAGCCCCAAGACATCCGTACGGGATGCCCGGCACGGTCATTGCGCCCCCATCGGGCTTCGGGCTCGCCCCACCCGTACGCCTTGGCGGACCGAAGGCTGCCTCCAATCAAGCAGGCGGCTCAGCCCCGCAAGCGGACACCCGCGCCGATCCCAAGCAAACGTTCCTGCGCGAGATCCATGCAAGGGCCTGCAAGCATTTCGGCACGGTGCTCGGGCCGGAGGCGAACAACGCCCACAAGAATCACTTCCACGTCGACATGGCGCCTCGCAGGACCGGCAACTTCTGCGAGTAGTTGAGCAAGAGAGTTCAGCGCACCTTCGTTGCCCACAGCAGATCGTCCCGCCACGCCATGAACAGGTACGCCGCCGCCGACAGGCACAGCGCGGTGATGTAGGGCGCCTTCCAGCCGAGCCCGAAGCGGCCGAGCGCCCACACGCACACCCCAACCAGGATCGCCGCCGCAGCGCTTGTCGGCCCACCGATCCGTGTGAACACGGCGAACAGCGCCGTCACGACCACGCCCGCGCTGCCGAAAGCCGACGCGATCTCGACGAGATCCTTGATCCTGTCCGACGTCAGCGCAAGCGCGAACGCCACCACCGACAGCACCAGCACCGACGCCCGCACGGTCATCAGCCGCGCCGCCGCATCGAGGCCAGGCCGCACCTTGACGATGATGTTGTGGGACACCTGCGCCGCAGGGGCATGCAACGACGAATGCACGTTCGACAAGATCGCCGACACGATCGCACCCGCAAAGATCACGTAACCGAAGGTCGGCAAGTAGTATTGCGCAAGCGTCGCGACGATCTGCTCGGCGTCCCCGATCTTTGCCTTGAGCACGGGATCGCGCGCCGCCAGCACCGAACCGGCAAGCCCCAGGAACACCGGGATCAAACCGACGACGCAATACAGCAATCCCCCCGCGATCGTGCCGTTGCGGGCGACCTCCGCGGACCGCGCGCCGAGATAGCGTGAGATCAACTCGACCGCCACCAGCGAACCGCACACCGCAATCACCACATGTTCGAGCTTTTCCAGCGGGCTTTCCGCGAGGCTGCCGAACACGCGCAGACGGTCCGGCTCGGTGGCAGCGAACGTGGCCGCGATGCCGCCGACCTGCCCCCCGATCACGACGGCCAGGATCAGCAGGCCCGCAATCACCACGATGCCCTGCAGGAAGTCCGTCACCGAATCCGCCAACAGCCCGCCAATCGTCGTGTACGCCCCGACCAGCACGGCAGCGAGCGTGATAGCCACCCACAAGCTCATGCCGGAAGACGACGTCAGCACCTGCCCAAACGCGCGGATCTGCGCCGCCGCCCAGAACACCGATCCGGGCAGCAGCACCAGCACGACCAACGTGCCGATCGCCGGCGAATAGCGCTGCTCGAACAGATCGGCGAACGTCGTCAGCCCGCGCCGCCACAGCACCGAGGCGAACACCAGCCCACCCAGCACCAGCGCACCCGCATAAGCGAACGGATCGACCAGCGCACCACCGAGCCCGTGCTTATAGACCTCCCCGGTCGTCGCCACGATCGCCTCGGCCCCGAACCAGGTCGCGAACACCGAGAACGCGACGAGCGCTGGCCCCAGCGAACGCCCGGCGAGAATATAGTCCGTATCCGTCGCCGTCTGGCGCGACACCCAGATACCGATCGCGAATTGCAGCACGACGTAACCCAACAGCCCAGCCAGCAGCATTCATTCCCCCCGCGAGCATTGTCCGGCCAAGTCGATACCGTTTGCCTCTCATAGTGCACAAGACGACGGGTGATGCCACCCTCAGCGGACCAACCGATGCCCCGCGGCCATACCGCATAACGACATAACCGTTCGGCATCGACAGCGTCGACCTCCCCATAGTGGGGGCATGCGCCAGCGTCCTTGCCAATTCCCCATCGTGAACATAGGTTTACTTTCGTAACGCCGCGATAGGCTGATGCAATTGAAGCGCCCGGTTCCACGTCGGGTTCGGTACGAACCCAGGGGGTTACCAGTCAAATATCGAACGCCGAGCCAATTGCGCTCGGATTTTGCGTACCGCGAAGCCGCTTGAGACGGCTAGCTCTATTCCCAGTAACGCGTCAGAGGGATTCGAAGTAATGAGTAACGCGGAGCCAGAAGGCAAGACGCCTCGGAACGTCAGCTATTTGCGCACAAAGGATCCACTGGAAGCGGTCGCTGTGAAGGCTGCGATCAGCCAGTTTTTCGGCCCCGTTCAGGAGTCCCCAACCACGCCGCCGCGGCAACCCAAAGTGCGGCACGAACCCAAGCACGCCATGTGGATCATCGGTGGCGGCACATCACTTGTAATCGCCGCCGTCATGTCGGTTGCATTCCGCGACCAGTTACCGGCGGCGGTGCCAGGGTTCTATCTCGGCTTGGGAGGTCTGGCGGTGATCAGAGACGGCTCCACAATTTCGGACGGTGCGATGAGTGGAATCTCTGCCTGACAGCGCGCACGGTTGTGCGTGCGAATCAGGAGCTAGAATGACGAAGCGAACACGCCGGAACCACTCACCGGACTTCACGGCCAAAGTGGCCCTTGCCGCGATCAAGGGCGATC
>CAMDPA010000171.1 GCA_945903565.1 Devosia equisanguinis
TCAACGGGGAACGATACAGTGGCGAAGCACATCCTCCCGCGCGAACGCGCCGCCTGGGTGGGCCCGCTGCGAAGTCCGAGGCGGGGCGGTGGAGAGCCGCTCTTTTTTACTACACTACCCGCGGATTTTCACGGCCCCGCTGCCCTGCATTTACGCCAGAGCAGAAAGGAAAAGGACTTGATGCCTCGCCTGCTGATCGCGGGCGCGGGTGCGAACGCGCGCCCGGAGCGGGACCGTCGGGCTTCGCGCAAAGGGCGCTCAGCACCGACTTTCAAGTGCACGTCATATGCGACAGCCCTGGGGTTGAGCCGGCATCGCCTCCCGCGATCACAAACAATTCGTGATCGTCGAGCCGCATTTCACGTACTTGATGGCATCCCATGCGCAGCAAGGCTGCTCCTTCTGGCACACCCAGGACCGCTGCTCGCCATCCGGGAAGCGGTAGCGGCAAACCTTCTGATCCTTGCCGGCCTTGGGCGTGGACGCCGCCTTGCTAGCCTTCGCCGGTGCCTTGGCCTCCTGAGCGATCACCCCCGGCGGCACGATCAACGAAGCAGCAAGGACGAGACCGGCGACGCCGGCCAGCAATCTGATCATGGTCTGAACTCCACGAAGGTGACGATGCAGCGCTCGAAGTTTCGCATGGGGATAGCCGATTGACTATGACCTGCCCGCCTCACACCTGCCAAGAGCGAACACCAGACATCGCGCCGCCCGGACTTGCACTACCCCGCAGCCGCGCCTTATGCATACTCATCCAACGATCACTGCGGGCGCGCCCCCACAAGAACCAGGCGTACGCACGCTGAACCGCTCGACCCCACAGGAGACGCCACATGCAGACCGCCGCTCCCACCAGCGATGCCGCCACCCGCAAGCGCTACTACGACACGATCGCGCCGCAGTCCCTGGCGCCATTGTGGGAGGTCTTGAAGGGCCTCGTGCCGCCGGAGCCCCGCAGCAAGGCCGTGCCGCATGTCTGGTCATATTCCAAGATTCGTCCGCTCCTGCTGGAAGCCGGCAAACTGCTGACCGCCGAGGAAGCGGAACGCCGCGTGCTGGTGCTCGAGAACCCTGCGCTTCCCGGCCAGTCGCGTATCACCCCCAGCATGTACTCCGGCGTGCAGCTCGTGATGCCCGGCGAGATCGCGCCGGCCCATCGCCACACCGCATCCGCACTGCGCTTCGTGCTGGAAAGCGATGGCGGCTACACCGTCGTCGCGGGCGAGCGCACCATCATGCAGCGCGGCGACTTCGTGATCACCCCCAACGGCGCCTGGCACGACCACGGCCAGGAGAAGGATACCCCGCTCATCTGGGTCGACGGTCTTGATCTTCACATGATCAACTTCTTCGAAACGGGCTTCATGGAGCACCACAACGAGAAGGCCCAGACGATTACCAAGAAGGACGAAGACTCCGTTGCCCGCTACGGCTCGGGCCTCGTTCCCATGACCGGCGGCTCGCCGTTCGGCATGACCTCACCGATCTTCAACTACCGCTATGAAAAAAGCCGCGCCGCACTGATGGACATCGTCGGCCAAGGCAAGCCGGACGCGCATCTCGGCTACGCCCTGCGCTACGCCAACCCGCTCGACGGCGGTTGGGCGATGCCGACCATCGCCACCTGGCTGACGCAAATCCCCAAGGGCTTCGAGACCAAGGACGCCCGTTGCACCGACGGCCGCACCATCATCGTCGTTGAGGGCGAGATCAGCGCCGAGATCGACGGCAAGACCTATCGCATGGGCGAGAGCGACATCGGCGTGATCCCGAGCTGGGCGTGGAGCCGGATACGCGCCGACAAGGACGCGATCGTGTTCACCTTCTCCGACCGCGCCGCCCAGGAAAAGCTCGGCATCTGGCGCGAAGAAAAGCGCTGAAGAAGGTTTCAGGTTTCAGGGACTAGGTTCTAGGGGGTACCGGCGTCCGCATGCTCACTCATACTTTTTCCCCTGGAACCTGATCCCTGGAACCTGAAACCTCACCCTGTCAGCAGCCACCAACAACAGCTGCTAACACTGCAAAAATTCTTCAATATGTCACAGTTGAAACACCGCGAATCAGCAATCTGCGGCTAGCTTACATGGGTGCGGCAAACGTGTGGGAGCACGGAGGCAACCATGACAAGCACCGACTTCGTCGACGTTCTCAAGGGCTATAGTCTGACCACGGCGGAAATCCTGTACCGGCTACCGGATCATCCATCGCTGCTCCAGACCTTCGTGTGGCAGGACTACGATCTGCATCCGAAATTCCCGAAGCTGAAAGGCTTCCTCGAATTCTGGGAAACCAAGCTCGAGGGCAAGCTCTACCGGGTGAGCGTCGCCCACTCCAAGCTGATCAAGCCGAGCGAGATCAAGCTGGTCGATGGCCAATTTCGTCTCAACTGATCGTCGCGCCTGAACCAATCAGCCGCTCATCGTCAACCCGCCCGACACCGAGATCACCTGTCCGGTGATGTAGGCCGCGTCGTCGGAAGCGAGAAACACAACCACGCCCGGATAATCGTCGGGCGTGCCCAGCCGGCGGAACGGTATCGCACGCGCGAGACCTTCCGCGATCTTTGCACCATCGGCCGATTGCGCCTTGAACGCATCGAACAGCGGCGTATCGGTCGGGCCGGGGCACACGCAATTGACGTTGATGTTGGCGCGCGCCGCCTCCCGCGCAATCGTCTTGGTGAAGGCGATGATGCCGCCCTTGCACGCCGAATAGACCGCCTCGCCCGACGAGCCGACACGCCCGGCGTCGGATGCGATATTAACGATCCTGCCCGCCTTTTTCGCCATCATGCGCGGCAGCACGACGTGGTGCATGTTGAGCGGACCATACAGATTGATCGCGATCACCTTGTCCCAGAACGCCCGGTCGGTATCGACGAACGGGATCGGTATGTCCCAACCCGCGTTGTTGACGAGCACATCGATCCGGCCCGCCGCGCCCTCAAGCGCCCCGACAGCACTTTCGATGCTGGCACGATCCGTGATGTCGACGTTATACGTGAGCGCCTTGCCCCCCGCCGCCATGATCGTCGACGCAACGTCGGCCGTTCCGGCTTCGTTGATATCGAACAGCGCAACCAGCGCGCCTTCCGCACCAAATCGCAACGCCAGCGCACGGCCGATACCGGACGCCGAGCCGGTGACGATGACAACCTTGTCCTTCAGACCACGCATGATCGAACTCCCGTCGCAAATGGGGTTAGCCCCCGGTCAAAAGGTTACCTGCAAATCGCCAACGTCACAGCCAGAGGTCCGTCCCCAGGCCTCTCACGGCCTTCCCGCCATCATCCGCACGGCCGTATAGGTCATCACCATCTCGCCCTTCTGGTTGACGACGTTATTCGTGGTCGTGACAATGCCGCGATTGCCTTTCGACGTCGCGCGCGTATGCGTGACCTCAACCTCGCAATGGATCGTGTCACCAGCGAACACGGGCGCCAGCACCTTCTTGTGAACCTCGAGCAGCGCGAGGCCTGTCGTCTGCATCGTCGCCTGACACAGCAGGCCCTCCATCATCGTGTACACCAGCGCTGCCGGCGACACCCGCCCCTTGATCGCGCCGTGATGATCGCCGAACGACAGGTCCGTGAAGATCGTCTCGACCATGCCGGTCACACCGATGAACTGCACGATATCCGCGTCCGTGATCGTGCGGTTGAGCGTACGGAACTTCTCGCCCACGTTCAGATCGTTCCAGTAGAAGCCGATACCGACGGTGCGCATACCTAAGATCTCCTCAGTTCTTGTTGGTCGTGGCGCCGTCCATCGTCGCCTTGCTTGTAACCAGCCGCTCGATCTCCGCACCCGACAACCCAGCCTCGGCCAGCACCGCAACGGAATGCTCCCCGAGCCTTGGCTGCAGTTGCGTGATCGCGGCGGGCGTATCCGCGAAGCGCGTCGGTGGCCCCGGCATCACGATATTGCCTTCGCTGGGATGCGCCCGGCGCTGGAAGAAATCCACTGCCGCCAGATGCTCGTCCGCCACCAGCTCTTCCAGCGAGCGCACGTGCGCGCAGGGGATCTCGACCTCGGTCAGTACCGCCAGCCACGCTTCCGTCGTCCGCGCCAGCATGCACTCACCCGCGATCCGGTAGACCTCCGCAATGTTGTCGGCGCGCGCGGTCATCGTCGCAAAACGCGGATCGGCGCCAAGCTCCTCTCGCCCAACCAGCTTCCAGAACCGCCGCCATTGTGCGTCGGTATAGACGAGCATCGCGATATGCCCATCGCTGGTCTTGTACGGCTTGCGCCACGGCGCCAGCACGCGATTGTAACCGATCCCACCCTTCGGCGGATCGAAGGTGTGACCGAACATATGTTCCGCGAGCGTGAACGCCGCCATCGTCTCCAGCATCGGCACCTCGACGTACTGCCCCTTGCCAGTTCGTTCGCGCGCAAACAATGCCGCCGTGATCGCCTGCGACGCGACCAGCCCACACGTCTTGTCGCCCATGATCATCGGCGCATAGCGCGGTTCGCCCGCGATCTGGCTCATCAGCGCGGCGATGCCTGATTGCCCCTGGATCACATCGTCGTAGGCGGGCTGCCCGGCATAGGGGCCACCGCTGCCGTAGCCGGTGAGCGCGACATAGACGATACGTGGATGCTTCGCGAGCACCGCATCCGGCGCAAACCCCAGCCGCTCGACCGCCTGCGGGCGGATCGAATGCACGATGACATCGGCACTTTCGATCAATCGCCACAACGCGGCCTTGGCGGCGTCGTGCTTGAGATCGAGCACCAGCGAACGCTTGTTGCGATTGAGCCCAAGAAACAGCGCCGCCATGCCCGGCGAGCGCGCGGGGCCCGTGAAGCGCGTCGTGTCGCCTTCGGGCCCCTCGATCTTGATGACATCCGCACCCTGATCGCCCAGCACCTGCGTGCACAGCGGGCCGAACACCACGGACGTCAGATCAAGAACGCGGATACCGGCGAGGGGCCCTTTGTGAACCAAGTTGTGAGCCATCATCCCCATCCCCACTCAAGCCGCGCGCGGCTGCGCGATGATAGCCTGCAGCCAATGCCCATCCGCTAACAGCGCGAGATCGTCGGCGGTATCGAGATCGTTCGCAAGACCTGGCCGGTCGAGACGCACGACACCGAGCCCGTGCCGCGCAGCCTCGTTACTGTGGGCCACAAAACTATCGGGCCCGAAGGCAAACGCGAAATCCACGCCGAGCGGCAACGTCACCGCGTTGGTTCCCAGGCCATGCCGGTCCGGTGCAATCACGATCCGCCCAGGTTCGGCCGATAGCGCAGCCTTCACGTCGGCTTCGGTCACATCGGGCAGATCGGCGGCCAGCACAGTCGTCCGCGTTGCACCGAACAACAGCAATGCCGCGCGCGCATTCCGCAGCGCTGGATTGAGCGCACCCGCCTGCTCCCGTAATGCCGTTGCCCCGCACTTTTGCGCGGCCTCAGCCGCCTTGGACGACGTTGTCACAACCAGCACGCGATTGGCCCCGTTCACAGCGCAGGCAACGCCAAGAACACGCTGGAACATCGCCATGGCAAGTGCGCACCGTTGCCGCTCATCCAGCGCATCGGCGAGCCGCGACTTGGCGCCATCCGGTCCACGGAACGGGATCACGATCCAGTGCATCACCCGCCTCCCCCGAGTGGGCGCGGCGGCAGGCCGGTGATGCGAACGCCCGATGCCCTGGCCTTGTACGCCTTGTTGATCGCGATCAGCACCGAGGTCATCGCTTCCACCGCCGCCGCATTCGCGAGCGCCCCGGCATGGATGCCGACGAGGCCGGCAGCCTCCGCCAGCGCAATCGCAATCTCGCGCGCGGCTTTACTGTCGCCGCACACCAGCACATCGCAATCGATCTTGTGCGCGAGATCTTTCAAATGATGCGCGCCGACGTTCTGAAACGCCGCGACGACCTGCACTTCCGCGCCCAGCTTCTCCGCCAGCTGCTCCACCGCCGAGCGCCCATTGGGAAGCTGCACCCGATCGACCTTCGGCGGCAGCAGCGGCACCGTGACATCGATCAACACCTTGCCGGCGAGCTGAGCCTTGACGCCAAGCGCCGTCGCTTGCTGCACAGCGAACGGCACCGCAAGCACCACGACATCGCCGCGCGCCGCCGCCGCTTCATTGTCGAAACCTTCGATGGCAGACCGCCCCAGCAGCGCGTTGATCTCCGCCGCCACGGTTTGCGCCTTCGCCGCATCGCGCGATCCGATCACGACACGATGCCCCGCATGCGCCCAACGAAACGCGAGCCCGGAACCTTCAGCCCCCGTGCCACCCAGCACCGCGATCGTCTTGCCTGTCAGTGGCATCCGTTACCCATCCTTCTGGGGTCTGACCTCTGGCCCAAACGTTGTTTCAAAATCGCCGACTCTGGGTCCAGGGGTCTGACCCCAATTCCACCAATTCCCGGCTCGCCAGCACATCCCCCGCCATCCGCGACGGCATACCACGACGCGGTGCAAGCTCGTGCCGGGGCGACATCGGTGGCGCACGATAGGACCGCGCGATTTGACCCTCAGCTGGCTCACCATACAGCGTCGTGCGCTGCCGCGGCGTACGTCCACACGCACGGACCAACGCATCCATCGCCTCCGGCGCGAATTCCTCCCCGTGCGTCGTGCCCGCCGCCCGCGAAATACTCTCGTTCATCAGCGTACCGCCGAGATCGTTGACACCCGCAACCAGCGCAGCCCTCACGCCATCAGGACCAAGCTTCACCCACGACGCCTGGATATTCGGTATCAGCGGATGCAGCACGAGCCGCGCCACCGCGTGCATCAACAAAACCTCGCGGAACGTCGGCCCCATCCGCGCCCCGCCCTTCAACGACATCGGCGCTTCCATATGCACGAACGGCAACGGCACCATCTCGGTGAAGCCGCCGCTACGCTCCTGCAGATCGCGGATCGCCAGCAGATGCCGTGCCCAATGAATGGGCTGGTCGATATGCCCGAACATGATCGTCGCCGTGGTCTTGAACCCAACGCCGTGCGCCGCCTCGACCACATCCAGCCATTGCTGCGTAGTAAGTTTATCCGGGCACAGATCGCGCCGCACTTCGTCGTCGAGAATTTCGGCCGCCGTGCCGGGCAACGTACCGAGCCCTGCAGCCTTCAGCTCCAAGAGAAAATCGCGTACGGAAATACCGAGCGTCGCCGCGCCCTGGCTCACCTCGAGCGGCGAGAACGCGTGCACGTGCATATCCGGCAACGCGGCCTTCAGCGCACGACAGATCGCGAGATACGTGGCCCCCGTATAGTCCGGATGTATCCCCCCCTGCAGACAAACCTCGGTTCCACCCCGCGCCCACGCCTCATGCGAACGCCGCACGATCTCCTCGAGATCGAGATCGTACGGCGTGCCGCGCAGCGCTTTCGTCGTCCCCTTCGAGAACGCGCAGAACCGGCACTTATAGCCGCAGATATTGGTATAGTTGATGTTGCGGTTGACGACATACGAAACGGTGTCGCCGCACATTTCGCGGCGCAATTCATCGGCGGCGGCGACGACGTGCGCGACGTCCGAACCCCGCGCCGCAAACAGCCGCATCACCTCGCCCGCATCGAGCCGCTGCCCCGCCACGGCCCGCGCGATGGGTCCCGCGAGCGACGAAACATGACCCGGCCTCGAGAGCGGCCCTTGTGGCACCGCGATCGATCCACCCGGCGACCACGCATCGTCGCGCACGAAGCCCGTCGCATCGCTCGCCCGCAAAATCGGCGCGACGAACCGCGCATCGTGCCACCGCGAAACCTGCTGCGGCGAAACGTACTCCGGATAGCTCGCCAACCGCTCGACCAGGACCTTGCCGTGCGCCTCGCACGCCCGCGCCAGCGTTTCGATCGCGGGCCACGCCGCCTCCGGGTTCACATGATCGGGCGTCACCGGCGAGATGCCGCCCCAATCGTTGAGACCCGCCTCGACCAATTCCGCAAAGCGCGCGTACGACAAATTCGGCGGCGCCTGAATATTCATCTGCGGCCCGAACACCAGTCGCGCCATAGCAATCGTCCACTTCAAATCGTCGTGCCCTGCGTCCGGCGCTTTCGCCATCCGCGTGCCCGCCTTGGCGCGGAAATTCTGGACGATGATCTCCTGGATATGCCCATGCGCTGCATGCAGGTCGCGAAGCGCCAGCAACGCGTCGATGCGTTCGGCCCGCGTCTCGCCGATGCCGATCAGAATCCCGCTCGTGAACGGCACCCGCGCCACACCCGCAAGCCGCATCGTCTCCAGCCGTACCGAAGGCCGCTTATCCGGCGATCCAAAATGTGGCCCGCCCTTCTCGCACAACCGGTCGGCCGATGATTCCAACATCAGCCCCATGCTGATCGAGACACGACGCAGCTTGGCAATATCTTCCGCCGTCATCACGCCGGGATTGGCATGCGGAAAAAGCCCGGTCTCGCGAAAAACCGCATCCGCCACATGCGCGAGATAGTCGATCGTGGTCGCAAAGCCGTGCGCATCGAGCCATTGCCGCGCCGCCGCATAGCGAAGCTCCGGCTTGTCGCCGAGCGTGAACAACGCTTCCTTGCAACCTGCCTGTTGCCCGGCGCGCGCAGTCTCCAGCACCGCGTCGATCGACAAAAAAGGTGCGTGCCTCGCCTTCGGCGCCTTTGCAAAAGTGCAGTAGTGGCACACGTCGCGGCACAGCCGCGTCAACGGAATGAATACCTTGCGCGAGTACGAGATCGCACTGCCGTGGCCTTCGTCGCGCAGCCGCGCCGCCTCGCCCATCAGCCGCTCGAGCGGCCACGACGCAGCAAGCGCACGCAATTCCTCGTCGCTATGCCGGACGAGGAGCGGGATGGGATGCGACGCTCGCGAATGCTTCTCGGCAACGGGGCTCATACGAACGGCAAGACCTCCTCGGTCACCCGCTTCAACTGCGCCATGGGATCTCCCATCGTCGAAATGCGGAACGTGATCCGCTTGCAGCCCGCTTCCTTCCAGCGCTTCAGATCCTCGATGCAGCGCTTCGGCGAACCGAAGGTCAACCATCCCTCCAGGCGTTCACGCGTGTAGTTGGTGCCGTAATAGAGATCGAGGAACTTCTTGCTGTCCGCCAGGCAAGCCTCGGCGTCCTCGCCCACGTTGATGTGATGGTAGAGCACGTGATCGAACTTGGACGTATCGCGCCCCGCCGCCTTGGCCGAGTCGAGGATCACGTCCCACGACTTCGTGAACCCCTCGCGACTGACCGAATGCGTCATCCACCCGTCGCCGATGCGCCCCACCCGTTTCAACGCGAAATCCGAGCCCGCCATCTGCACTTCACCGCGCGTCTCCCGCCCGGCATTGGTCGCCATCCATAGCGGGCACGGCGACTGTATGGGCTTTGGCTCCAGTGTCAGATCCTTGAACGTGAAGAACTGCCCCTCGAACGCTTCGTTGTCCTTGGTCCACAGGTGCCGCATCACGGCCATCGCCTCGACCATCAGCTTGTGCCGGTCTTCCGAGTTGAAGCCCATCGCGCGCGTCTCGGCTTCCCACACAGGACCCGAACCGCCACCCGAACACGCCACCATCCGCGTGCGCCCGTTCGAGATCACGTCGAGCGAGGCCCACTCATAGGCAAGCACCATCGGGTTACGCAGCGCAAACGAACCCATGCAAGCCGGCCCGAGCAGCACGCGCTCGGTACGGCCGGCCACGGCAGCGAGCAGCGTAAGCGCATCGAGCCGCCGGTTCACGAACAGCGCGTCGCCGCACCACACCGAGTCCATGTGCGGCGAGGCTTCGACCGCGTCGGCGAGCTGCAGCAGCGCCTTGGTCGTGGTCAACCCGACGAGGATGCCCCGATTGGAAAGGGTAACGCCAAAATTCATTGAAGGTCTCACCTTGCTTCGATGCTGCGGCCGCGCACCGCGCGAAGCCACAAACTTACACAGGGCTTTGCATCCTCATAGTGCGTCGTTGGCGCATCAGGCACGCAAGACCGGTATTGGTCGCGGCACCAGCGGTCGAGCTCAGCGGTGTTACAATATTACTTCACATTCCCGTGATTTGTGCAACGTTGTCCTCTCGATGAATACTTTGTTCATCAAGTCACTAGGAGGGTTCTCAAAATGCACAACATTGGACTGAAACTGGCGATTTCCGCAGCGTTTGCCGCGGGTGTCGCGACAACGGCGACGGCCCAGGGCCGCCCGCCAATCGAGACCACTAAGGACGGATCGCAAAAAAGCTGAATCGTGATCTGTGTGCGTGCGACCGTGTGACTCGGCAGCGCGGGATTCCTTGTCCCGGCGAACAGTCGTACGCCGTTGCATGATCGACAGACAAGCCATTCGGCAAAGATGGGAAGCCGTC
>CAMDPA010000172.1 GCA_945903565.1 Devosia equisanguinis
AGGTCGGCCGCCACGCGGCGCACGTCCGGCATCAGCGCGTGCCAAGCCTGCTCGTCCTGTGACGCAAGAGCGCGAGCGACCTCGGAGGGGCAGATCGTCTTGGCTGGATCGCGCTCTGTGCACAGGCGCAGAATGGTCTCCGCGATCTGAGCGTCCGATACCGATCGCGTCGGAGGCTTTGGGTCTCCGTCGAGCTTGCTGAGGAACGCTTCCGCGCTAGCCAGCGTAAGGCTCCGCCGCTCGTCGGAGAGCTTTTCCCAGGTCCGGTACATCTGTGCCATGCGCGGGTTGCCGACTAGCTTGTCGCGATGGCGCGCCAGGAACGCCCAGTAGAGCGCGTTGAACGGGCAGGCGTCGGGCCCATGTGGCTTGGCGACGTCGTAGCGACAGCCCTTGCAATGGTTCGACATGCGGTTGATGTACGCCCCCGACGCCACATAGGGCTTCGACGCGAGCAAACCGCCATCGCCGAACTGGCTCATGCCGAGCGTGTTGGGCAGCTCCACCCACTCGAAGGCATCCGCATAGACGATCAGGTACCACTCGTGCAGCGCTTGCGGCGACACACCGGCGAGCAGCGCGAAGTTTCCGGTCAGCATGAGTCGCTGGATGTGATGTGCATAGGCCTCGCGTTTCGTCTGGCCGATGGCCGAGCGCAAGCACGCCATGTCGGTCTCGCCGCTCCAGTAGAACTCCGGCACAGGGCGCGTGTGACCGAACCAGTTCTGCTCGACATACTCGGGCATCTTCAGCCAATAGATGCCGCGGACGTACTCGCGCCAGCCGATGATCTGGCGGATGTAGCCTTCCGCTGCGTTGAGCGGCACGCGACCCGCGCGATAGGCGGCTTCGATCCGACGACCCACATCGAGCGGATCGAGCAGTCCGACGTTCATGTAGATCGACAGCACCGAGTGGTAGAGGAACGCCTCGCCCTCCAGCATCGCGTCCTGGAAGTCGCCGAAGCGCGGCAGTGTGGTGTCGACAAAATGCGTGAGCGCCTGCTCGGCATGTGCGCGTGTGACGCCGAACCAGAATGGCTCGAGGTCGCCGAAGTGATCAGCAAAGCGTCGCTTCAGAAGCGCCAGCACATCGCGCGTGATCGCGTCGGGCTCGAACCGCAGCGGTTGCGGCATGAAGAGATCCGTCTTCGCGGGCTTACGGTTGTCGTGGTCGAAGTTCCATTTGCCCTCGGTCGGCTCGTCGCCGTCCATGAGCAGGCCTGTCTTTCTTCGCATCTCGCGGTAGAAGTACTCCATGCGGAGCTGCTTGCGGCCTTTTGCCCATGCGGCGAATTCCGCGTTCGAGCAGATAGAGCGATCGTCGTCGAGGATGTCGATAGGAATGCCAAAATGTGTGTCCCACGTGCGCATCGCCTCCAGCACGCGCCACTCGCCCGGCGAGGTGACGACGACGCGCTCTGGCTTGTAGCGCTTCACGGCGCGCTCGATCTCGCTCGTGAAGCTGCCCGCCGCGCCGGTATCATCGAGTGTGCGGTAGTCCACTGTCCAACCGCTTGCCCGCAACTCCTCCGCGAAGTGGCGCATCGCCGAGAAGATGAATGCGATCTTCTTTTTATGGTGCCGGACGTAGGTCGCCTCGTCCCACACCTCGCATAGCAGCACGACATCGCGTGTCTTGTCGGCGCCGCGCACCGACGAGATGACTGGCGACAGCTGATCGCCGAGGATCAGCACGAGTCGGCGGTTCATGACCTGGCCTCACCGTTTGCAGGCTTGCTGCGTCGGCAGCGCTCGGAGCAGTAGCGCAGGCTCTCCCAGTCGCGCGCCCACTTTTTGCGCCATGTGAATGGACGGCTGCAAGCTACGCACACCTTCCGCGGAAGGTCGGCTTTGGCGCGGCCGCGCGAAATCTTGTCCGTTGGCCTCGTCATAGGTCGAGCTTCAGTTGATGAGCGGAGGGTGCCCGTCTCGCCTTGCGCTTGGAGGCGCGCTTCTGCCCCGTCATGGGCATGCCGCTCTTGCGGCTGCCGTGCTTGTTCTGGATCGCGTCGGCGGCGTCACGGAAGCCGGAGGCGCTGCGCGCGTCGTAGATGCGAGCCTTGGCAGCCGCCGTGCTCGCGGCGAGATCGACGACACGCTGCGGATAGCGGCTTCCGAGCAGGCTTGCGGCACCTTCCCAGGCCCAGGGCTCCTGAAGCTGGGCGTCCGGAACTGCCGCCAGCTCTGGCACCCAGCGACGCACAAACGCCCCGTCCGAGTCCTGGTCATGACCCTGCTTCACCGGATTGTAGAGCCGAATCGTGTTGATGCCGGTCGTGCCCGACTGCATCTGCATTTGCGGCCAGTGGATGCCGGGCTCGTAGTCGGTGAAGAGCCGCGCCAGCACGAGGCCGGTCTCCTGCCAGGGCAGCCACAGATTATAGCTCGCGAACGAGACCAGCATCGCGCGCATGCGGAAGTTTATCCAGCCAGTTGCTTGGAGCGAGCGCATGCAGGCGTCGACGAAGGGAAACCCGGTCCGGCCGCGCGCCCATGCTTCGAGCAGTGCGACATCGCCAGGGCGCGGGCGCAAGCCGCGCGCTGCGGGATGTAGCTCGTTCGTCTCGATCGACGGCTCGCTCTCGAGCTTCTGCATGAAGTGGCAGTGCCAGTGCAGCCGACCCGAGAACGAGACGAGCGCGCCGCGCCATGCGCGTGAATCCTCGCTGCTGTCTCCACGAAGCTCGCGCTGGCGAGCCCATGCCGCCTGCGCGACTTCGCGCATCGAAATGGCCCCCCATGCTAGATAGGGTGAGAGCCGGGAGCAGGCCGCAGCACCGGCGAGCGGGCTGGACATTGCGCGGCGATAAGGCTGTCCGCGCTCACGCATAAAGCTTTCCAGCGTTGAGAGTGCGGCAGTCCGTCCGCCCTGTTGACGCTCTGTACAGCCATCAAACGCGAGACCGACATCCTCGGGCCTTGGCAGCACGCGCGGCTCGATCTCTGGCATGTAAGCAAGCCGCCCGGGTTCCTGCTTAACGGGCTCAGTCATCTGGCGATCCCAGCGCGCCGCCCAGCCGTCACGATTCGTCAACCGCCGCACGACGCCGGTCTGCGGCAGCTCGTGCCACGTCACGCCATTGGCTCGGCACCAAACGCCGACCGCGATGTCGCGCCGGTACGTCCAGGCGTTCCCCGTCTCCTCGTGCGACCACATGACGTCGAAGTCGCATTCGCGCTTCAGCTCGGCGAGCACGTCAACCACGCGACCAACGCGCACCACGAGGCGCGCCCCGAGCTGTCGCAATGCCTCATCCAGCGCCGTCGCGTACTCGTGCATGAAGGCAAATTGCCGATGCGAGGTATCTGGCCGAGCCCATAGCTCGGGTTCGATCACCAGCAGGGGGATGACGGGCCCACGCGCAGCAGCCGCTGTAAGCGCAGCGTGGTCATGCGTTCGCAGATCGCGTTTGAACCACACGACACTCGGGCACGCGGCGTTGCTCATGCCGGCCTCCCGAGCAACGCACCGAGCAGGAGGCAGACGACCACTGCGCTCGTGAGTTGCAAGCGCAGCGCCGGATACCACGAAGGCGCCGCGCTGGCGTGCGCAGTTGCGATGTCGTAGGCGAGCAGTGCGATAAATACGCTCGCGAGACCGACGAGAGACAGCGTCGGTGGCGCATACCACAAGGCGAATGCAGCCAGCGCGGGCAAGACGCTGATCGCTAGCCGCGGCCCCATTGCGGCCGTCCGGCCACCCGGCATGGCCATCGCCAGCCCCCACTGCGCACCGCCCATGAACGATAGGATAACCACACCGTAGAGGATGAGAGCGCTCGATGCCGTGCCGCGCGGCAGCACGCCGCCAGCGACCGCGAGCAACGCGAAAGCGGCAAACGGCAACACGCCGAGCCAGCCGAGAACGAGCGCCGGGCGAGGGATCTGTGAAGCGTCGTGCATGGGCGCAGATTGATCCGACATGAGTTCAAAGAGCGTATACGAAACGATGAGCTGCTAGGATCACGGCGGCGCAGCGCCGCTCTCTTCACGCAGATCGATTAGGAGCAGCGCCACGTGCCCACGCTGAGATCATTTCGCCGCCCGCTTCGCACGCTGGTCATCGGCTCCAGCGGTGCCATTGGCGGCGCTCTCGTCGACCTGCTAGCCGACTGCCCCGATGTCGAGAGCATCCTGGCATGCTCGCGAACGGCACAGCCGCAAGCCAGTCTCAAGGCCACGCCCCGGGCGATGGACATTCTCGACGAGGCCAGCATTGCCACAGCGCTCGCAGGCGTCGAGCGCATCGACCTCGCCATCGTCGCGACAGGACACCTGCACGCGAGCGACGGCATACAACCCGAGAAAAGTTGGCGCGCGCTCGACCAGGCTCAACTGCTGCAAAGCTTCGCCATCAATGCCGTCGGCCCGGCTCTCGTCGCCAAGCACGTGCTGCCACTCCTACCACGCGAGGGCAAGACCGTGTTCGCGGCACTCTCCGCGCGAGTCGGCAGCATCTCAGATAACAACCTCGGCGGCTGGTACGGCTATCGTGCCTCGAAAGCAGCGCTGAACCAGCTCATCCGCACCCTCGCCATCGAGCTGGCCCGCCAGCGCCCACGAGCCCTGTGCATTGGCCTGCACCCCGGCACCGTCGACAGCACCTTGTCCCGCCCGTTCCAGACCGGCATCGCCGACGGCAAGCTCTTCACGCCGCACTTCGCCGCCAAGCGTCTGCTTGCCGTTATCGACGGCCTCGATACGACCTCGAATGGCCAGCTCGTCGCATGGGATGGCAGCACGATAGCGCCGTAGATGCAGACGGAGGCGCGAATAGGAAAACACACGATGATAAGCATTGTCTGGTTTCGGCAGGATCTCAGGCTCTCTGACAATCCAGCACTTTCGTACGCCGCGAGCCGCGGCGCCGTGCTGCCGGTCTACATCCTCGATGAGACGCTGCCACTGGCGGGCCGGCCGGTCGGCGGTGCCGCGCGATGGTGGCTGCATCACAGTCTCTCGGCACTCGCAAAGTCGCTCGGCGGGCTGGTTCTGCTGCGCGGCAGGCCCGCTGACCTGCTTCCCGAGCTTGCGCGGCTTGTCGGCGCCACGACCGTGACATGGAACCGCTGTTACGAACCTTATTCGGTATCGCGCGACAAGGCCTTGAAAGCTGATCTCTCGGCAAGTGGCCTCGATGTGGCGAGCTTCAACGCCAGTCTGTTGTTCGAGCCGTGGCAAGCCAAGACCGGCAGTGGTGGGCCCTTCAAGGCGTACTCGCCGTTCTGGCGCGCCTGCCGCGCGGCTGCCCGTCGCGGCGCCCGCCCCGTCGCCGCGCATCGAACTTGCCCGGACGGTCGGTCTTGGCGAGCGGCTCGACGACTGGGGCCTGCTGCCGACGAAGCCCAACTGGGCGCAAGGCTTCGAGGCGACGTGGACGCCCGGCGAGGCTGGCGGGCGAGATCGCCTCGCCGCGTTCCTGGATGGCGGGCTCGCTGGGTACGCCGCGCTGCGCAATCGTCCCGATCTGCCGAACGTGTCGCGCCTGTCGCCCCACTTACATTGGGGTGAAATCTCGCCGCGCCAGATCTGGGCGGCCGTGCAGCTGCGGATTGGGGCGGCGGCGAAGCTGGCCAAGGATGGCGACAAATTCCTGTCGGAGGTGGGCTGGCGCGAGTTCAATCATCATTTGATCTATCACTTCCCGACCATGCAAGAGCGCAATTGGAAGCCAGCGTTCGATGCCTACCCCTGGCGCAACGATGCGCAGCAACTTCGAGCTTGGCAACGTGGGCGCACTGGATTTCCGATAGTCGATGCCGGCATGCGCGAGCTATGGGCCACGGGCTACATGCACAACCGCGTGCGCATGGTCGTGGCGAGCTTCCTCGTCAAGCACCTGCGGATCGATTGGCGCGAAGGCGAAGCGTGGTTCTGGGACACGCTGCTCGACGCCGATCTCGCCAACAACGTCGCCGGCTGGCAATGGACGGCCGGCAGCGGAGCCGACGCGGCGCCCTATTTCCGTATCTTCAATCCGATGGAGCAAGGGCGCAAATTCGATCCCGATGGGCGCTATGTACGTCGCTGGTGTCCGGAGCTGGCGCAGCTGCCGAATGATTTGATCCATGCACCATTCGAGGCGAGCCCGACGATCCTGGCAGCGGCCGGCGTGGAGCTCGGGCGCACGTATCCGCAGCCGATCGTCGCTCATGCGGAGGCGCGGCAGGCCGCACTCGCGGGGTATGAAGCGGTCAAACGAGCCGCGGCCAGTTGACTCTGTCGGCGATGGAGTCCGTCGCGGCTGACATGAGCATGGCGTAAGCTTCAGCTTTCTTGATTGCAAATCGACAGGAACTGGCGGCTCAGCGCCGCGTCCTCGAGCAACGAGCCACGCATCACGCAATTCACCATCGACGGCATGACAGCGCCACGCCAGCAGCATCGCGTTTGAGCCAAACTACGCTAACAAAAATGTGTGCAAGTGACTGGGAGGCGGCCTCAATCATTCACAGCGATAAACGTGACGACGAGCACGTCCCTATGCGATGGTAGCTGCGGATCGACGAGTTTTACCGGTGTCACACCGTGCTGGACGCGTGCATCCTCCACGAGTGCGGCGTCATAGGGAGCGCTGAGAGTGAACGAGCCGAGCGCGCCGCCCCCGATGTCGGCGATCGTCGTCGTCCCGCTCGCAATGTTGGCCCGATTGATCAGCAGTACCAGGACGTAGTCGACACCGTCGCGGTGCATTCCCTCTGGCGTCGGAAACCCAGCGACATCGCTTCGAGCTTCGATCCGAAACTGTTGCACCTCAACGCGCCAAGCCAACGTCAGTGGTGAACAGGCGCCAAAGCAGCGCTCGCACCACGCGATGATCGTCAACAGGCTCGAGCTGCGCCCGATTGCATCTTCGATCGGCGCGAACCAGCGCTCAACGCCTCCGTTGAGCGGATTGAAGTCAAGCCCTTGCCAGTGCGCCTGATGCGGCTCGTGCGTGATCTGGCCCCCCTTCGCGATCCGAAACACGCCATGCCGGCGCCGCCGGTAGCGCCCGCCATCAGCCATATAAGTATCGGTCACGAGGTATTCCCAGCTTGCGGCGAACTCAAGCCAATCGTGGAGGCTGCCGGCATCGGCCAGCATTGGGTGCATGTGGGATGCCGGCACGAAAGTGAAGCCAGCACTGGTGACTTCGGCTGCGAGATGCGCTGTCGTGATCGTGTTCATGTCGGCGGTGCAAGCCCAATTTTGATACAGCCGCGAATACGGCAGCCTTACTCGTGCTCACCATCCCGCCGACGGCCGGAATAGGATTTGAACATTGCAGGCTTATTGGCTGCGGCAGTGTAAGTGACGACGGTGATGGTCGCCGCTGCGATCAAGGCAGCATGGCCTATCAAACTCGCCGCTAGGAACGTGTAGCTTCCGATGGCGACCGAAAAAGCAACGGCCCACATCCATCCCAAGATCTGCAGAATCATGTGTCGCACTGAAATGTCTGGTATGTACCGCAGTGGGCTGACCTCATGATTAAACACATAATTCCATGCCAGTACGACCAACTTCTGCATGTCAGCTATCCTTTTACCATCACTGCACAGCGAACCATTCGCAGCGCACTCGGGAAGCATGGTTGTCCGTCGATCTCGTGCTATCCGGAACGTTGAACGGGCGAAGCCGGATCACCGAATGAGAACTGGTGTTGCTCGCAAATACGCGTCACTTTCCACTTGAGACACCATGAAATCCGCCACGTCCGACCGCGCAATAAAACCATTTCTCAAGTTGGAAGCGTCTCGGAGCACTTGGTATCGGCCCGTCTTGGATGAGTTGGTCAATATCCCGGGTCGCGCAATGACCCAGTCGAGCTCGCTTCCCCTGATGATCTGCTCCTGCACATCCTTGTCCGCATACGCTCGACCAAGAACGCCCTCGAACACGATGCGCTGCAGGCAGCCAATACTGGCGCGGCTGTCACCTGCGCCAAATCCGGTGACGCATATCAGGCGGCGCGTGCCAGCCTCTTTCATCGCTTCCACGACAATGCGCGTCGCATCCGAGAACAAGCGAACAGGGGCGAGTAATGCCAGGGGAGAGGCTGCGATCCCCAGAGCGAGTAGAACGACATCGATACCCAGCATTGCAGAGCGTACATCCGACGCGTTGGTTGCGTTGCCGCTGACCGTTTCGAGCCTGGCGTCGATGATTGGGATGCTTTTTGCCGAACGGGAAAAGCCTCGGACGCGATAGCCTCTCCGAAGCGCCTCTCGAACGCACTCGAGGCCTATACCGCTACTCGCGCCGATCACAAGTAGACGTTTCTGATCAAGACGATCGCTAGTCATGTCGCCGCACGATCCGCTGCAACGAACGTCGGTGCATGCTCAATAGCCGTGCAGCCCGGGATATGTTGTTCGAGCACTGACCGAGCACGCTCGAGATATGTGCCCATTCCTTCTCGGCAACGCCCATTGCATGATCGGGTGGAGGCGGCACGGAGCCCAGAGGTGTCAGCAAGGCAGCCGTGATCTCATCTGCATCGACCGGCTTGGGCAAGTAATCGCAGGCCCCGAGCTTTGTGGCGCTCACGGCGGTCGGGATACTACCGTATCCCGACATCACGATGACGCGGCTGTCTTGGCGTGCTTCCCTTATCTTGGAAAGGATCTCGAGACCGCTCCCGTCAGCCAACCTCAGATCGACGACCGCGAAAGCTGGAGGTGCAGCGTTCGCCATTGCAAGTCCCATCTCGACAGAGCCTGCCGTGCGCACCGAAAAGCCGCGAGCCTCCATCGCTGCCGCCAGTCGTGGCAGCAGCACCGCATCGTCTTCGACGATCATGAGTGACCTATCGTCCAGCAAGGCCAATTCTTCGCACATCCTTGACGGTGTCATACGATAGCCTCCTCAAGTCGGCCATGAGTTGCGCTCGTTGCGGCGCAAATTCCGGTCTCAAGGACCGCGCAGCATCGAGCGGAGCATCCACGTATCTTTCTCGTGCTGCGCGATATAGCCGGTCAGCAAATCCGCAGTGACCACATCCGCGGCCTTGTCGGCGACCGTCACCACAGTGCGAATGTCCCGGATCACTCGTTCGTGATGACTGATGAGATCGGCGATCATGCTGGATGCGGTTTGCGAATGTGGCAGGTTCGAGACCCCGCTCGGGAAGACATTCGTATTTACTGCGGGTCTTCCATCGAGCGCCCGTATCCGCTCGGCAATCTCGTCTACTGCTCCAAACAAGAACGTATATTGCGCTTCCGTAAGTTTGTGCACTGGCTCGAAAAGCGGCCCTTCGACATTCCAGTGATAGACCTGCGTGCGCACCATGAGCGAGTAAACGGCGTCGAGAACGCCGCCCAACCGACTCGTCAGTTCCTTCCTATCGCTCGACGCTAGACCATTTTGTGGCTCAAACGCGTCTGCACCGTCCATGACCTCTGCTCCTATGCTCAACTGCGGTGATCGCTCGCCAAATATCTTTCATCACCTTTCCGGTAGGCAGGCGGCACGCCCTGGGGCGGGCCGCCCGCAGTCGATCAATTCGGGATCAGAACCGTGTCGATCACGTGAATGACGCCATTGGTCGTGGGGATATCGGCCGTGATGACGGTCGCCGTATTGATCTTGACGCCCGATATCGCATCGACAGCGACGTCGCTGCCTTGCACGGTCTTGGCGCCCATCTTCCGGCCCGCGATGTCAGCCGCCATGACCTTCGAGGGCAGGACATGATAGGTCAAGATCGAGACGAGCTTCGACTTGTTTTCTGGCTTCAGTAGATCTTCGACCGTTCCCTTGGGCAACTTGGCGAAAGCCTCATCGGTTGGAGCAAAGACTGTGAAAGGGCCGGCGCCCTTCAATGTCTCCACGAGGCCCGCTGCCTTGACGGCAGCAACGAGCGTACCGAACTTTCCTGCGCCAATGGCGGTGTCGACGATATCTTTCATCTGTGCTTGTGCTCCTGTGGACATCAACAGCGACGCAAAGGCGACAGCAACTGCTGCGCATCGCTTCATGAGGTTTCATCTCGCTTTTCTGATTGAACTTCTACGCGATGACCGACGGAAGAGGGTATTACTCGTCTCCGCTTATAAACTGAACTCGAGTGTGGCTCGATCGCTGGTCACGCTCTACAAACGAGGGGCGTCTGCTATTCACACCTATCCCCTTGGCTCAGGTCGTCCTCTGAACTGACCCGTACCATCTACAACGCCTCGTCTCGTCGACCAGCATCCGCATCGTCCGCGGCGGGTGCGTGACGAGCTGCTCGAACACCCGCGCGGCGATCCGGCCGATGCCTTTGGTC
>CAMDPA010000173.1 GCA_945903565.1 Devosia equisanguinis
AACGAGGACGCGGTCGAGCTCGACAACACGCCGTTCCGGATGCTGCTGAAGAAGGACGTGGACCTCGCCCGCGACGCCCGCATCCTGGACGTGCAGGAGTCCGAAGATCTGATCGTTGTTGCGCTGCAGGACCGCAGCCCCGACGCGCCCGGCCGCGTTCAGCTCATCTTTACCAAGAAGCCCTCGCTCGACCTCAAGGAATGGGTCGTGCGCGATCCCCAGGGGCTGGAGACGAAAGTCGAAGTCGCCGAACTCAACAAGACCGACGCCATCGATCCCAAGTTGTTCGTTTGGGAGAGCAACACCTTCAAGAGCCCTTGAGCTCAGAGGTTGTGCGCGGCCAAGTTGCAGCCTCCGCATTCCTACTCAATCTACCCAAGAAGTTTGTAGGCTGATCACGAATTTGCGTGGTTAGTTTGCACCACACCAAGCGATTCGCTGTGGATTTACCGAAACAATCAGTAACAATTGCGTGATGAGAAGCGATTCACCCTATTGCAATCGGCCGAGTTGCGCTTAGATCACTGGCATGCGGGCGATGTCGAATACATCGGTAGTGCCCCCCGTCTAGCCGACGGCACCGGTTCCCTCCCGGTGTCTGCGCTTCAAGCGCACAGCGCCCAACCCCTCCCCCCGGGTTGGGCGCATTTCTTTGTGGGGCGTCCAATACGCAGCTAACCGGACGTTTCCGCCCCCCTGCGGCTACGTGCAGCCCTGCAGCTTACTGGCCTTATTTTCGATCACGAACGGCCCGAGCTTCGCATTCGCGGCATTGACGAACGTGTTGTCCACCAGCCGGTCGCGCGGCACCTCGCCCTTGACGAAGCCGTTGGCGCGATACCAGACGTGGACATCCTCGATGGCCGCCGGATCGACGACGCCCGTCGCACGGCGCGAAGGCCACGGCAGCGCAAGGATCTGCGGCCGCTTCTCGATGCCCGTCCGGATGATGATCTCCTCGATCTCCGTGCGGTTCTTGCCCCCGTGATAGGCTTGGCAATAGTCGCGCGTGCCGCGCAACAGGGCGAGGAAGAAACCTTCCACTGCCGCCGGCTTTTGCTTGGCCCAATCGGTATTGATGATGCTGACCGCCACGACCATGTTGGTCAGCACATCGTCGGGATCGACCAGCCGTACTGCGATGCCCTGCTGCTCCAACTGGTGCGTCATCGGTGCGTAGACGTCGGCGGCATCGATCACCTTGTTGGCGAACGCGACCGGCAACTGCGGAATGGGCATCACCTTGACGGTCGTATCCTTGAGCGACAGCCCCACGGTCTGCAGCAGCTTGTCCATTTCGTAGGCGATGATCGAGCCCGCGCCGGCAAGGCTGATGGTGCGGCCCTTGAGGTCCTTCAGGCTCTTGATCTCGTCCTTGAGGTCGGGCCGGATCATCACGAGATGGCCGAGCGGGGTGGAGGCGCGGTCGCCAGCGATGATGATCGGATATTTCGAGGCGAGTGCGTTGAAGTAATTCGCCTGCACGCCGCCTTCCAGCACCTGCATCCGGTTGGTGCCGACGTGGGCCATCGCATCGGTCGCGGTCGTCACGCTCTCGAGTTCCAGCTCGATGCCGGCGGCGGTGAAATAGCCCTTCTCCTTGGCGATCATGATCGGGCTTGAGACCATCGCAGGCACCCAACCGACTTTGACTTTCTCGGTCGCCTGGGCGGACGCTTCGCTGGCACAGCCGACGCCGACCGCGCACAGCGCCGCCACGATCCCCTGCCTGTAAATCTCGCGCATTGCTGCTCTCCTCCCTGACGGCCCGCCTATACCGCACCATGTCGCGCCGATGCTGGGCCTTGCCGGTTGCTGGTTGGCAACCTTACTGTTGCGCGCGTCAAACGCAAATCCGCCTGCCGCCATAGCCATGGGAGCGCTGCCCGCCATGAACCTTCCGCTCGATCCACCCCGCATCACTGGCCCCTTCGAATGGTCGCCTTCCCTCGGCATCGAGCGGGCGCATTACATCGCCCTGCAGGCCGACGATCCGTCTGCCGCCGCGCGCTTCGCCGTCGAGAACATGGGCCTCTTTCTCGTCCACGTGGATGGCGACGGGCGGCACTATCTCGCGGCCAACGGCCTGGATGCCTATTCGCTGGTCTACACGCCCGGCCGGGATGGCGTTGTCGACCACATATCTTATCTGGCTGCCAGTTTCAGCGCGCTGGCGACTGCCGCCACACGACTGGAAACCGGCGGCATCGCGGTGGAGCGCATCGCCCGCTCACCACTGTGGCGGCACAGCCCCGCGATCCGCTTCGTGTTTCCCAATGGCACCCCGATCGAATTGTCGACCGGCGTGAACCTGCCGAACCCGATGGGCTACATCGCGCCATTGCCGGCGGGCGTACCGGGGCCGATGTCGTTCGACCACGCGATCGTCCGCGCCGTGGACTTGAAGGCGGGCTACGACTTCGCCGCGCGCTCGATGGGGCTGCGCGAATCCGGACGCATCCTGAACCCCGCCGGCATTCCCGTGCTCGGCTTCTTCCGCTGCCACACGCTCTATCACTGCTTCGGCCTTGCGCATTCGCCCACCGACGGTCTGCACCATTTCCAGCTTACGCTGAAGGACAGTCATCAGGTGATCGCCGCCCACGAGCACATGAAGGCGCGCGGCAAGGTCGAACTGTTGTGGGGCCCGCTGCGGCACGGCGCCGGCCAGAACGTGGCGTTCTATTTCAAGGACGCCGTGGGCAACATCGTCGAATACTCCGCCGAAGAAGAATTGATCCTCGACGAAGACAACTATGTCCCGGTCACCTGGTCGACCTCCGACAGCCGACCCACCGACGAATGGAACAAGACCAAGGCACCGTGGGCGCGGCATTGATGGTGGCGCTCTTCTCCCTCTCCCCGTCTTTCAACGGGGAGAGGGCCGGGGTGAGGGGCGGCAACACGCGGTGATCCGTCGTCGCAAGCTGTACCCTCAACGTTCGAAAGGCTTCGGCGCAAGTGGCTGCCCCTCACCCCGACCCTCTCCCCGTTTCGCTATGCTTCACGGGGAGAGGGAGAATTCCCGCCCTCCAGCAACCGCCTTGCAATCACTTGCGCCTGGATCTCCGCCGCGCCTTCGAAGATGGACATGATGCGGGCGTCGCATAAGACGCGGCTTACGGGGTATTCGAGGGCGAAGCCGTTGCCGCCGTGGATCTGGACGGCGTTGTCGGCGGCGGCCCAGGCGACGCGGGCGGCGAGCAGCTTGGCCATGCCGGCTTCGAGGTCGCAGCGGCGGCCCTGATCCTTGGCGCGGGCGGCGTGATAGACGAGTTGGCGCGCGATCATGATCTCGACCGCCATCATCGCGATCTTGTTGGCCACGCGCGGAAACGCAACCAGCGCCGTGCCGAACTGCCGCCGTTCCAACGCATAGGAAAGCGCGAGATCGAGCGCGTTCTGCGCGATGCCCACCGCACGCGCCGCCGTCTGGATGCGGGCGGCCTCGAACGTCGCCATGAGCTGCTTGAAGCCCTGCCCCTCGACGCCGCCGAGCAGTTGCGTCGCCGGCACCGCAAAGCCCTCGAACGCAATTTCGTATTCCTTCATGCCGCGATAACCGAGCACCTCGATCTCGCTGCCGGACATGCCGGGGGCTGGAAACGGATCGGCATCGCTGCCCCTGGGCTTTTCCGCCAGCAGCATCGACAGGCCCTTGTAGCCGCGCGCGGATGGATCGGTGCGCACCAGCAGCGTCATCAGATCGGCGCGTGCGCCGTGCGTCGTCCACGTCTTCTGGCCGGTGACGCGATAGGTGTCGCCGTGACGCTCGGCCCTGGTCTTGAGGCTCGCGAGATCGGAGCCGGTGTCGGGCTCGGTGAACACCGCCGTCGGCAAAATCTCGCCGGACGCGATGCGCGTCAGGTAGTGCGCCTTCTGCGCGTCGGTGCCGTTGTTGAGGATCAGCTCCGCCGCGATCTCCGAGCGCGTGCCCAGCGAGCCGACGCCGATGTAACCGCGCGACAACTCCTCGGACACGACGCACATCGCCTCCTTGCCCAGGCCCAGTCCGCCCCACGCTTCCGGCAGCGACACGCCGAACACGCCGAGCGCGCCAAGCTTGGCGATGATCTCCTCGGGGATATAGGCATTGGCGAGATGCCAACCGTGCGCGTGGGGCGTCACCTCCGTGCGTGCGAAGCGGCGCATTTCCTCGCGCATCGCGGTGTGCGTCTCATCGAGACCGGTATCGCCTGATGTCGTGGAGGCGGGATTGGCGGCGATCAATTCCGCGAGGCGATGCTTGAGCGTCGCATCCTCGCCCCAGGCCCGCACGTCCGCGGTCGCATCCTCGTAGGCGCGCCGTTGGGTGAGGGATACGCCGAAATCGGCCGGGCGCGCGATCTCGCCCTGGCTCATCGGAATGCCGCCGGCGATCTGGCTCGCGTATTCCGCAACACCCAGCGCCAGGATCAGCCGCTCGATCTCACTGAGACGGCCTTCTCGCTCGAGTTCGGACGCCCAGCGCCGGAGCTGCCTGAGCGACTCGACGTAGGTCGCGAGCCAGGCAAGCCCGTGTGCGGAATGTTGCACGGGGTCGATGCCGCCTGCCTCGGCGACACGCGCCGCGACACCGGTGCGTGCATGTTGCAAAAGCCGTTCGGCCGCGCTCAGCGCAGCGCCGACCCGCTCCATCATCAACGCAGTCGAAATCGTAGCCGGCATTCAATTCTCCCCTCGAAAGCCCGGAGAGAAGGGACAGCCTCAGCTCTTTCCGGTCAAGGCCTTCAGGAACCGATTGACCGTTCGTTGTTCCTCGACCGGGGGCTGAACCGGCAGGCGGCGCACGAATGCGGGTCCATCCTGGGAACCGATGATCGTCACGCTCGCCTCTTCCACTTCGCCGCGATAGGCCGCGTAACCATCGGCACTGAAATTCTCTTCCTGCTCGATCTGCTTGAGCCGCCGCAGCAGACGCGGCGCCGGCTTTGCTACGTCTACATTCGGAGGCGGAACAAGCTCGGTGTCGCGCTCCGCCACGCGGGTGATCACAATCACCTCGCTGTCGCCAACCGCGCTGTCGTCGTACCCATTCGCAATCGGAGCCGCGGGACGATTGAAGCCACGGCGGCGGAACGACAGCTTGCTCAGCGGCGGTATGTCGGCGGGTCTGGGATCGCGATACGCGGGGGCGGGGCTTTCAACGACGGGTACGGTAGCCGCTGGTGTCAGCGGTGCAGACTTGGCCAGCACCATCGCCAGCTCCGCCGCGCTCACGAGACGCGCGCCGGCCGCTGTCTGCGACTCCTTCGACGCCACTGCCGGCAAAGACTCAGTAGGCACGGATTTTGGCGCCAAAGGCTCCGCGAGCGGCGTCACCACAGGGTCGGCCAGCACAACAGGCGCAAGCCGTGGGCGCAGCGGCTCGGCGGCAGGCTCCTGCACCAGACAGGCAAACTCCCCGCGACGGACGCGGGCGGCATAGAATGTTTCCCGGCCGGCAGCCAGCACGGCCGCCTGCTCGATCCACGTGCTGGGATGGCCTTCGGCAAGCCCGTCGAGCCGCAAGCGCCAGACCGCTGCATCCGCGCTGGTCCACCGCGCTATTTCAGCAAAGCGGGTGACGCCATGCGACTGCAGCATCTCAACGGCGCACCGGCCCAGACCGTCGATGAGCACGAGCGCATCGGGAACGGGAGGGTCGGATGCTGGCGTCGCATGAACTTCCGACTGAGGCACCGGCGCAGTAGCGAGCGGCGCGTCCGTCTCTGCTGGAACTACGGAAGCGGCACTTGGATTGGCGTGATCGCTTTCGCCTGAAGCTGTGACCTTCATGCGAACGCGGGCGCGAAAACTTTCGCTGCCCGGCGACGTCAGCAGAACAATGCGGCTCGCCAACCGTGGCGCGCCGGTCAGCACGCCGGTTGCGCGGATCACCGTCGCTTCGTGGTCCAGCGGCGTCATCGACAGCAGTTCGATGGTCTCGATCAACTTCGCGCGCGCCGCGAACAGACGGTTGCCACCGAGCACCGCAACGAGGCTTTCCCGCAGACCCGAAGCATCGATCGCCTCGAGCGTCTCGCCCGCCGCCTCGCGCTCGTCAAGCTGGCGCAACGCGCGCCAATTCGCATCGAGCATCAGCAGCTCCTCCATGCGCTCACGCTCGCGCTCGAGGGTCTCGAGTTGTGTGGACAGCCTTTCCCCCATCGCGTTTCATTTCCGGGTTCTGGGTGCGCCGCGTCGCGGCCCTGCCGTATCAAAGTTGACTGTGATCGCCCTGCCCAACAAGCAATCCCCGTGCCGCCTGCTTTTGCCACGACGAAAGATTTCGGGTGTAAATACAGTAGCATGAACAAACACCGCACAAAAGCACGGCCTTGCGTTGAAACGCCCATGTCGAAGCGGGTGTGGCGACGAAAAGGCTGGGCGCGCGGCCGGCTGGCGTCGTAGAAAGTAGATCAGAGCGCCAATCGCCAGCCAATGAGCCCTGTCATGCAGCGCAAAGTCGAGCCCGCGCCGCCGCGCACCCGCAACGCCGGCGCGCACGTCGAAACCACGCCAGCCGGTTTTCCGACCACGCGGATGCGCCGCAACCGGGCCAGCCCTTGGTCGCGCCGCCTGGTGGCGGAGAACGTACTGACGCCAGCCGATCTGATCTGGCCGGTGTTCGTCGTCGACGGCAAGAACAAGCGTGCCGCCGTCGCCTCGATGCCGGGGGTGGACAGGTTGTCTGTCGACCTCGTCGTCGGCGCCGCGAAGGAAGCGCAAGCGCTCGGCATTCCCGTGATCGCGCTGTTTCCCTACACAGATCCCAAACTGCGCAGCGAGGATGCCCGGGAAGCGTTCAACCGCGACAACCTCGTGTGCCGGGCAACCCGCGCGATCAAAGACGCCGGCCTCGACATCGGCGTGATGCTCGACGTGGCGCTCGATCCCTATACGAGCCACGGCCACGACGGCCTCATGCGCGACGGCATCATCGTCAACGACGAGACGTTGGAAGCGCTGGTGAAGCAGTCGCTGGTGCAGGCCGAAGCCGGGTGCGACGTGATCGCCCCATCCGATATGATGGACGGTCGCATCGGCGCGATCCGCCGCGCGCTCGACGAGGACGGGCGGCAGGATACGCAGATCATGGCCTATTCGGCCAAATACGCGTCGGCGTTCTACGGCCCGTTCCGCGATGCGGTGGGATCGTCGACCACGCTAAAGGGCGACAAGCGCACCTATCAGATGGACCCCGCCAACTCGGACGAGGCGCTGCGTGAAGTCGCGCTCGATATCGCGGAAGGCGCCGATATGGTGATGGTGAAGCCGGGCATGCCGTATCTCGACGTGTGCCGGCGTGTATCGGAGACGTTCGGCGTGCCGACGTTCGCCTATCAGGTGTCGGGAGAGTACGCGATGCTTATGGCGGCCGCCGAGCGCGGCTGGCTCGACGGCGACAAGGTCATGATGGAAAGCCTGATGGCGTTCAAGCGCGCCGGATGCGCGGGCGTGCTGACCTATTTCGCGGTGCGTGCGGCAAAAGCGCTGGCCGATTGAGCCGCGCGGCCGCTCAGGCCTTGCCCGACTTGCCCCGCATCGCTGCCCACATACGCTCGAACCAAGGCAATGGTGCCTTCGGCGCGTTGGGATCAGGCGCGCGATATTTGTCGCCGAGAATGGTCTTGCGCTCTTCTTCTGTAAGATCGGCCACGAAACTCTCCTGAATCTGGATAGCGCTCGACAGCGCCACCCTTTAGATCGTCACCGCGCAACCGCGCGCCACATTCCACCAACAAGCAATCGAAATCGTGCGCGCAGCCCCTGGCCTAATTCGCCAGTCCTAAGCCGGAATAGGCGCGGCGATCGTATCGCTCGCAGCGCCTTGTCTCTGGCCCCCCGCGAAACTACGATTGCGGCAAACTTCACATCCTTCCCGCGAACCGGAGCCTGATCCAATGGCGTTTCCCCGGCCCGTTTATTACCCACCCTTCAACATCACGCGCGCCGGGCACATGGTGCTGAGCGTCCGCGACCTCGCGCGCTCCCGCGACTTCTACACCAACGTCATTGGCCTCGTGGTCAGCGACGAGGACGCCGACACGATCTATCTCCGCGGTCTCGAGGAGATCGGCCACCATAGTCTCGTGTTGGAAAAGACCACGGGACAACCCGAGTGCTGCCGGATCGGCCTGCGTGTGCTGACCGACGAGGAACTTGAAAAAGCCGCCCGGCACTTCACCTCGATCGGCCTCGCGCCACGTTGGGCGGAGGTGCCGTTTCAGGGGCGAACGCTGCATGTCGCCGATCCCTTCGGCGTGCCCTATGAGCTGTGCGCATCGATGACGCGGGTCGACCGGGCCATCATGAAGAGCATGCACCACGCCGGCGGCGCCCCGCTACGGTTCGACCACTTGCAGCTCCACATGACCGAGATCGCCAAGGTCTGTGACTTCTATACGAGCCTGGGTTTTCGCACGTCGGACTATCTCGTGGCGGGGCCGAGCGAGGATCTGGTCGGCGTGTTCATGCACCGCAAGGACATCCCGTGGGATCTGGTGTTCCTGCGCGGCTCGGGCCCACGCATGCACCACTTCGCCTATGTCGTCTCGACGGCGCAGGACATGTTCCGCGCCTGCGACTGCGCGGGCCTGTTCAAGTTCGGCCCCCTTGTCGAGCACGGGCCAGGCCGCCACGGCATGGGCCATGTCCAATTCACCTACTTCCGTGATCCCGACGGCCATCGCCTCGAACTGGTCCTCGACGCGCCGCACTTGATGACCGATGTCGAGAACGAGCCGGTGCGCTGGGACCCGGAGAAACGCCGCAACGCGATCGACTGGGGCAACCCTCCGCCGCGCCGCTGGTATGACGATGCGACCCATTTCCCCGGCATCGAGCCGAAGATCATGCCGATGACACCGGGACGCGTCGCGCTCGAGGACTATCTGGCGACGTTTTCGCGATAGCGCTCCAAACGCTATTTCGGTCACTTTTCATTGCCGCTTATAACCGCGGGGCCATCGCATATGACGTGCGCTCGTAGGTCGGTGCTGAGCGCCTTTTTTCGCGAAGCCCGACATTTCAGAGCGATTCGTCGGGCTTCGACCGGCTGAATTGCCGGCCTCAGCACCGACCTACGGTTCAAATGCGATGGCACCTGCCTACGACCTGCCGTCATTTCTCAACGCGTCGCCCTTTTTCTGCCTGGAATATACTTACTCATAAGCACCTGCGGGGATCCAAATTTAGAAACAGCTCAAATTCTTGGGATCACCCATGACAGCCCATGCTCGGCATTCGACCGCGAAACCTGCTGGCTATCGTGCCTACGATGCGCGCGTGGACTACGCGCTTGGGGAACTTGGCCCCGGCGACAGGATCGGCCCGCCACGCGCCGGCAACCGCGCCAAGACCATCCTTCGTGGTGGCATCGTTCTCCTGATCATGCTCGGTGGAGGCTGGGCGCTGCTGGGCGATCAAGCGGCGTGGCCAGATTGGCTCAGCTGGCAGTCGATCAAGAAGGTGGCGATGCCGCCCTCGATCGAACAGAGATTGCCTGGATCAGAACCACTCGCCCAAACTCCTGCGTCCCTGCAAGCGACACCGCCTTCGCGGGAGCCAGCATTGAGCCAGCCATCTTCCAGTGAGCCAGCTTTGAAGGTGCTGACCGACACGCCGGCCGCGCCAGCCAATCCGGCAGCGCCTTCAGCGACGACGGCGGCACTCCCGCCAGCCGCTGCCGCCCCCTACGCCCCACCTGCCGATCTTTCCGACGCCTATCAGAAGCGGGCGTCCGCCGTTGGGCTGCACCCGGATTTGTCGCGTGTCTTGTTGGCGCGGCTTTCGCCGACCGACTACCACAATGCCGGCGTCGCCATTCAAACCGCTGTGGCCGAGACACCCGACACCGCGGTGTTCGTCTGGCCCCGGCAACGCAAACCCGAGCTCGCCCTGTTCCAGGTCCGCTTCGTGCAAGGAGCCGCCGAAGGCTGCCGCCGGTACGTTGTGACCGTGGCCAAGGACGGCTGGCTGACCACAGCCCTGCCGATGGAGAAGTGCGGCTCCCAGCCCAGCCAGCCGCGGCGCGAATAGCGAGCCACTTGGATCCCCGCACATCGCCCCTGTCAGTAGCTTTTGGACTTGTCTGGTTTTGATAGCACACGACTTGGCCGCTTCGGCGGGTTCGGATGATCATCGGCGGAAGCAGGGGACGCCGATGATGTCGAGAGAGGCGCGAGCCGTCAGGCGGCGCACCTCTTGGCTTTGCGG
>CAMDPA010000174.1 GCA_945903565.1 Devosia equisanguinis
ACCCCCGAGTCTCACGGGGGCGGACGTGGCGAGCCTCGGCCCAGAGGTGCGCGTGACACCGGGTGGGCCGACCTGTATCCCGCCCCTCACGATCGAGACGCCTCGCGAGCGCAACCCCTGGGCGGAGCGGGATAAGGGGAGATTATGCGCGAATGGGGTAGCGGGGATAAGTGTGGTGGCGCGACTCGCTACGCGAACGAGGGCCTACGCGGCCCTCGCACTCCCGCGCCAGGGGCACAGCCCCTGGACCCGTCCTCTGATGGACCGCCTCCATGGTCGCTATACCTTCAGCTGCAGACGTCCTCCGAGCCACCGCCCATCAACGCACCGCCCCCAAGACAAGCCCCTCTTGCATAGCTGAGCAGCGCACTTCCCACCGGCCCGCACACTTTGCCGCTCGGCTTGGGCATGTTAGCGCTCCTCCAGCTCAGAAGAGTTCGCAAACGTGTCCCACGCGGTTTTGCGATAAAACTCTGCTCGAGAATGAATCTAAGCCGACCATTCGTTGGCCTTCCAACGAATGTCTGCTTAGGCTACCGCCCAACCAAGGACCGCCGCCGCATGTCTCAGAAGCGCTTCGAGGGCCGTATCGCGCTCGTGACCGGCGCCACGCGCGGCATCGGGCGGGCGATTGCATTGCAGCTTGCCCGCGAGGGCGCGCATGTCATTGCTGCCGGCCGCACCCAGGGCGCGCTCGAGGAACTCGACGACGCGATCAAGGCCGCCGGTGGGGTGGCCACTCTGGTCAAGCTCGATCTGCGCAAGGCGGGCGAAGTCGATGCACTCGGACCCACACTTTTTGCGCGCTGGGGCCGGCTCGACATCCTGATGGCGAGTGCCGGCGTGCTCGGCCCGCTTTCACCGTTGGGGCATGTGTCCGATGCCGACTGGTCGGAAGTGATCGACATCAATCTCACAGCCAACTGGCGGCTGATCCGCACCCTCGATCCGATCCTGCGCAAATCCGACGCCGGTCGCGCCGTGTTCCTGACATCAGGCGCTGCGGTTCGACCACGGGCCTACTGGGGGCCGTATGCGGCCTCCAAGGCCGGGCTCGATGCGTTGGTCAAAAGCTACGCCGACGAGGTCGCCAATACCGCGATGCGCGTCAATCTTGCCAACCCCGGCGCCACCCGGACGGGCATGCGCTCCAAGGCGATGCCCGGCGAAGACCCGATGACACTACCGACGCCGGAAGAGCAGGCCGCGAAAATCATCGAACTGGCGCTAACGAGCCTAACGGCCAACGGCGATACCTTCGACTACGCCAGGCGCCGCTGATGGCCTTGCCTTCACCCGCCGACGCCATGCCCTGGTTGCGCGCCCGGCTCGTTGCGATCCAAGCTTTGATCGAACGCATAAAATCCAACCGCGTGCTGCTTGGCATCCTGTTCATGGTGCTGGCGGTGACGATGTTTCCGTTCATGAACGGCATCGTGCAGATCCTGTCGCCGCGGTATGGCTCCGATCAGATCATCTGGGCGCGGGTGACGTCGCATCTCGTGTTCATGCTGATCCTGTTCATGCCCAAGGAGGGCTTCGAGGTATTCCGCACGCACCAGCTGAGCGCGCAAGTGAAGCGGTCGGCGGCGCAATTGATGTCGACGACGTTCTACTTCACATCGCTGAAGTTCCTCGGCCTGGCCCAGGCGACCGCGATCAGTTTCACCACGCCGTTTTTCGTGGCGCTGCTGGCGTGGCCGATCCTGGGGGAGCGGATGGGATTCCATCGCGTTGCCTCGATGGTCGTTGCATTCACCGGTGTGCTGATTGTCATCCGCCCCGGCAGCGGCGTATTCCAGTGGGCCTCCCTAGGCATCTTATGCTCGGCGTGTTTCTACGCACTGTATCAGGTCTATACGCGCCGCGTGGCCGGGCATGATTCGCCCAACACGTCGGTCGTCTACAGCGTGCTGCTGGCAACGGCCGTGATGTCTGTGATCATGCTGTTCCGCTTCAAGATGCCGGAAACCTGGACCGACGCCGGCCTGATGTTCAGCCTCGGCATCTTCGGCGGCATCGGCCACTGGTGCCTTGCCAAGGCGATGACGTATGCGCCCGCCAACGTCGTTTCGCCGTTCCAATACTGGCAGCTGATCGGCGCGGTCATCATCGGCTACTTCATTTCGGGCGACATGCCCGATGTCTACACGTGGCTTGGTGCGGCTTTCATCATCGGGGCGGGGCTCTACATGGGCTGGCGCGATACGCGAGCAAAACATTGAACGAGGCCGTGTATCGCCGAAGCAACAAGCGACCCGACAAAACGTTTTGCAGTTGCCCCTAGCGTTGACGGCACCCCCTGAATGCTGATTAGATTCGCCTTGTGCACGTACAGACAGATGAAGCTCCATGCCCATGCTACATGCAAACCTGCTGCGCGCGCTCCTCCCGGTCATGGCATGCCTTTGGTTGGCGCCACCCGTATTGGCCGCCACCTTTGAGGTCAAAGACACCGAGGTCGAAAAAGGCAAAATCGCCGTCGAGATCAACAATGCTGTTTTTAGTGGCTTTCCGTTGAACGCGGAGCGGCTGCGATCGAGCCATGAATTCCTGTTCGGATACGGTTTCACGAGTTGGCTCGCGGTGAGCGGCAAAATCAACTTCGACAAACCTACCGCCGATGATTTCCAGGTTTCGACGGCGGGCGTCGAAGCCATCGCCACCCTAAAGAAATTCGAGAACGGTTTGGGCATTGCCTGGTTCACGGGCGCCGATTTCCGCGTTCATCGCGACGAGACGAATACCGTGACGTTCGGCCCCGTCGTCCAGCTCGGCACGGAGAAGACCCAGGTCCTGATCAATCCGTTCTTCGCCAAGACCTTCGGCAAGAACCGGGAGCATGGCCTGGAGTTCTCGCTGGCGTGGGCACTGAAGCAAGAGGTCAGCGAAGGCATCGCGCTGGGCATCGAGGGCTATAGCGTCTTCCCTGATATCGGGAACAATCCCGGCGCGGACTTCCAGGAACACCGGATCGGCCCCGTCCTGTATCTCGAGCGCTCACTGGGAACGAAGGCCAAGTCTGCGGCGCGTGGCCTCAGCATCAAGGACTCCGGCGGCGCGGCCGATGGCAAGGACGCGGGTGGGCCGAAGTTGCTGGTCGAGATCGGCGTCCTGTTCGGCCTAACCGGCGCGACCCAGGGTACCGCCTTCAAGATCAAGGGCGGCATCACCTTCTGATCTCGGTGTCAGCTTCGCGCGAGTGCTTCAGAAATCTATGACCATGCCATCGACCGCCGGCTCGACGTGCGTCGGCAGCTCCTTGCGCAGCGTCTCGTAATCGAGATCGATGTGCAGATGGGTGAGGATCGCTCGCTTCGGTTTCACCCGGCCGATCCACTCCAGCGCCTGCCCAACCGTCAGATGGCTGGGATGTGGCAGATAGCGCAGCGCGCCCAGGATCCAGACGTCGAGGCCTTCGAGCAGCGCCAGCGAACTGTCCGGCAATCCGCTGATATCGGGTGAATAGGCGACATTTCCGACGCGAAACCCAAGTGAACCTATTTCGCCATGAAGTAACGGGAAGGGGATCACCTCGACGCGCCCGCCTTCGCCCTCGATATGGATCGGGGTGGGCGGAAGAATCTCGTGGGCGGTCAGGATCGGCGGATAATTGCGGCCCGGAGGCGTCACGAAACAATAGGCGAAGCGGGGCACCACGCTCTCGCGGGTTGGTTCGTCGAACCAAACGTTGATCCGCCGCTTCATCGCGTAGGCGATCATGCGGAGGTCGTCGATACCGTGGGTGTGGTCCGCGTGATCGTGCGTGTAGACGACACCGTCGATGTGTTTCGTACCGGTCGCCAAGAGCTGCTCACGCAGGTCCGGCCCGGTATCGACGAGCACCGTCGTCAAGCCACCCGCCTTGCGCCGTTCGATCAGCGCGGATGAACGCCGCCGTCGGTTCTTCGGGTTCTTCGGATCGCATCGGCCCCAGTCGCCCCCGACCCGCGGCACACCGGTCGATGAGCCGCAGCCCATGATCGTCAGCCGGTAGCTCATACCGCGCTCTCCTGTGGCGCGAACCGTCGCGGCACCTTCGCGAACAGGCGGAAGAAGTTTGCCGTGGTCGCCGCCGCCATCGCCTCGTGCGTCACGCCATGCGCGCGAGCCAACGCCGCCGCCGTATGCACGACGAACGCCGGCTCGTTGGTTTTGCCCCTATGTGGCTCGGGCGCGAGGAACGGCGCATCCGTCTCGACCAGGAGCCGGTCGAGCGGCACCGCGCGCGCCACGTCGCGCAGCGCCTCCGATTTCTTGAACGAGATCACGCCGGTGAACGAGACGTAGAGCCCGAGATCGACTGCGCGCCGCGCCAATTCCAGGCCGCCCGTGTAGCAATGCAGGATCGCCGGGAACGGACCGCCCGCCGCGTGCTCCTCGCGCAGAATACGCGCGGCGTCCGCGTCGGCATCGCGGGTATGGATTTCGAGCGGCAAGCCCGTTTCGCGCGCCGCCCGGATATGACGGCGGAAGCCCTCGGCCTGATTGGCGGGTGTGCTCTTCTGGTAGAAGTAATCGAGCCCAGCTTCGCCGATCGCGACCACCTTGGGATGGGCGGCCAACCGAACGAGGTCCGCGGTCGTTACCTCGGTCTCCTCGTCGGCCTGATGCGGGTGCGTGCCAACCGAGCAGAACACGTTGTCGTGTGCTTCGGCGATTGCCAGGATATCCGGAAAGCGCTTCACCCGCGTGCAGATCGTGACCATCACGCCGACGCCGGCCGCCCGCGCCCGCTCGATCACGCCGGCGCGGTCGTCCGCGAACTGCGCGAAGTCGAGATGGCAGTGGTGATCGACGAGCATGAAGATTCTCTGGTAGGTCGGTCGCTGCCCCCGGACACTTGATCCGGGGGGAAGCCCGACAATTCCTGGCACCACGCAGTCGTCGGGCTTCGCAGAAAGCGCAGCCCGACCTACGGCACTACGTCGGCTTCCCTTCCGTCGCCTTGGCGAGTTGTTTTGCGCGTTCGGCGGCCTTCTTCTCGGCTTTCGCTTGCTTGGCCGCTGCCTGTACTTCGGCCGAACTCGAAGTACTGGTGGCGACAGCCACGTCCGGATCGACCCAGCGCGGAAACACGCCCTGCGGCGCCGGCAGCGCCAGGCCCGGCTTCAATCTCCCCTTCGCGCCGAGTGCTGCAAACGTCCGCGGTGCCGCCTCGGCCGCGCTCGCCGGATTGTCGACGCCCTGCGCGAGCAACCCGAGCAGCTTGCTGCACGCCGCCGGCATTGCCGGTGAGCTGAGGATCGCAACCTGCCGAACGACCTCGGCGGCGACGTACAGGATCGTGCCGCGGCGCTCCTCCGACAGCGCCTTGTCGAACGGCTTCTCGCCAGCGAAGTAACGGTCGGCCTCCGCAATCACGTTCCACGCGGCATCGAGCCAGGCCTTGATGCCCTGCTTGTCCATCGCTGCGCGCGCGGTCGCATACATGCCGTCGGCGAGCGCCAGCATCGCCTTGTCGGCCTCGGTGAACGGACCGGGATTGGGAACGACGCCGCCGAAGTTCTTGGCGATCATCGACAGCGAGCGCTGCGCCAGGTTGCCCAATCCATTCGCAAGATCGGCGTTGATGCGGTTGACGATCGCGTCCTTGTCGTAGCCGCCGTCTTGGCCGAAGGTCACCTCCCGCAGGATGAAGTAACGCATCTGATCGAGCCCGAACATATTGACGAGTTCGATCGGGCCGAGCGTGCTGAAAGGATCGATCTGCCTCAATTTCTCCATGTCCGATTTCGACACTTTCGCGCCGCTCTTGGACAGCAGCATCCCGTGGCCGAACACGCGCTTGGGCAGCGCGAGCCCAGCGCTCAAGAGGAAAGCCGGCCAGTAGACCGCGTGAAACCGGACGATATCCTTGCCGATGATGTGGAGGTCCGCAGGCCATAAACCGTCCTTGTCACCGCCGGGATTGAGCGCGCCGGTTGCCGTCACGTAATTGGTGAGCGCGTCGACCCAAACGTACATCACGTGTCCGGGTGCGCCGGGAACGGGGATGCCCCAGTCGAGCGTGGTGCGCGAGATTGCGAGGTCCTCGAGCCCCGACTTCACGAAGCTCACGACCTCGTTGCGGCGCTCCGGCGGCAGGATGAAATCCGGGTTCGCTTCGTAGTGGGCGAGCAGCTTGTCTTGGTATGAGGAGAGCTTGAAAAAGTATGTCTCTTCCTCCGTCCACTCGACGGGCGTCTTGGTCGGCGTGGCGACACGCACCCCGTCATCGCCCACCTCGGTCTCGGTCTCGCGGTAAAACGCCTCGTCGCGCACCGAGTACCAGCCGGCGTAGTTCTTCTTGAAAATATCGCCGGCCTTCTCCATCCGCTTCCAAAGCTCGACGGACGCCTCGTAGTGGCGCGGCTCCGTCGTGCGGATGAAATCGTCGTTGGAGAGGTTCAACGCAGCCACCATCTCGCGGAAGCGGGCCGAGTTGCGATCGGCGAGCGCGCGCGGGGTGATACCCTCCTTTTGCGCGGTCTGCTTCATCTTGAGACCGTGCTCGTCGGTGCCGGTCAGGAAGAACACCGACTTGCCATCGAGCCGCTCGAAGCGCGCGATGGCGTCCGTCGCAATCGCCTCGTAGGCGTGACCGATGTGGGGCACGCCGTTGGGATAGGAAATCGCGGTCGTAATGTAGAATTTCTCTCGTCCGCTCATGGCAATCAAACCTCGTCTCGGGATATCGCGGGCAGCTCGCTCGCAGATGCACGGCCGCACCAAAGCCGCCGCGCGCTCGGGCGGCTTCACATTCGGGCTTCTTGGCCCACGCGACAATCGAGCCGGGTTGTAGAGATCATGACGCTACCGGATGTTTGCCGCACCACCGTGCGTCTCAGCCTCGCGCCGCCGCCTGCATCTGGGCAAACGTTTCCAGAATCAGCGCTTTGCGATCGAGGTTGAGGGCCATGGTCTCGGCCTTTCTAGCGTGAACTGTTTCCCACAGCTCCGCCCAGGTGGCAACCCCGCCGGCGGGCACGACGCGTTGGGCAAGGCGCACGTCGTCCGCCACTCCGTCGCCGACCACGCGGGCGCGAACGAGCCGCGCAATGATGTCCATCAACAGCGCGAAAAACTGCTCGAAGCGCTGTTCCGCACCCGAACCCGTCACTTCGTCGGCAACGGAATGCACGCCCGCCCAGTCGAGCTTTGGCAGCGAGGCAACGAGCGCCGCGACCTTGCCCTGCAGGCTCGTGCCGTCTGCGCGCGTCAACGCCAGCAGCCGCCGCACGCTGCCTTGCGATCCCGCGATCAGACGCGGCCACGTCGCATCCGCGATTGGCTCGACCCCAGCCGCTACGAGCGCGGCACCGGCGGCGGCACGCAAGTCGCTCTCGCCGAGGCTCGCCATCTCGAGTCTGCGGCAGCGCGAGCGGATCGTCGGCAGCAGCCGCCCCGGTTGCGACGTGATCAGCAGGAACAGCGCGCGTTGCGGCGGTTCCTCCAGCGACTTGAGCAGGGCGTTCGCGGCGCCATTGTTCAGCTCGTCGGCCTGATCGACGATCACCACGCGCCACATATCGGGGCCCGCCGAATGCGCCAAGAACGACTTCAGCCGCCGGACTTCATCGACCGGAATTGAACTGATGAAGCGCTTCGTCTTGGGCTCCCAGGGACGGCGGATCAGCAGCAGTCCGGGATGGGAAAGCACGCGCACCTGCCGCGCTGCGATCGAGTTCGAAGGTACGGCGAGCGGCCCCTCGCCGGCATCGGCCTTACCGCGCTCGTGCGGAGCGGCCAGCGCGTAGCGCGCGATTTTATAGGCCAGCGTCGCCTTGCCGATGCCCTCGCGACCACCCAGCAACCACGCATGATGCACACGTCCGGATGCGAACTGCTCGGCGAATGCCGCCTCGGCCGCTGCATGTCCAAACAGCACCGGCGTTTCGCGCGGATGAGGGAAGCCCTCGAGCTTGTCCGCCTCGGGAACGGCCTCGGTCTCCTGCAGTATCGGCGCGCGGGCCATCAGCCCGTCCTCCCGCGCGGCAGCCTTGCATCGGCATGGCCACGGATTTCGCGGGCCAGCGCATCGACCGACTGGAACCCGTCGACGATAACGCAGCGCTGCGGCTCGTCGCGGGCGATGCGCAAAAACCCTTCGCGCAGACGTTCGTGGAAGTCGGGCGACCGCGACTCGTAACGGTCGACCGGGGCCAGCGCACCGCCCAACCGCCGCTGTTCGACACGTGCGAGCCCAACGACCGGGTCGAGATCGATCAGGACGGTCAGATCGGGTACCGTCGGCTGCACGACGATTCGATCGAGCGCATCGAGCACCTCTTGATCGAGCCCGCCGACCAAGCCCTGATAGACGCGCGTCGAATCCATGAAGCGATCGCAGATGACCCAGCGGCCCTTTTCCAAGGCCGGACGTATCGTGCGCTCCAGGTGATCGGCACGGGCTGCGTTGAACAAAAGCGCTTCCGACAGCTCGGCGTGCGGCGGCGTCGCCGCGTCGAGCACGACGGTGCGGATCGCTTCGGCAAACGGCGAACCACCCGGCTCGCGTGTCACCACGACGTCGAGGCCCAAACCGGTCAGGTGCTCGGCAAGCAGCCTGACTTGCGTCGACTTGCCGGCCCCTTCTCCGCCCTCGAACGTGATGAACTTACCGCGCGCCATGACTTCCTTGCCTTTCCGCAGCGGTGTGGACTACCGCTGGAACAAGCGGAGCGCGAGATGGGCCAGCGAGTCAAGGCCACGGCGCACCATGCCGCCTTCGGCGACGTCCTCGGCTGCGTACAGCGGCACCTCCTGCATCGCGTTGGACGTGCTGGTGACCCGCAACCGGGCCACTTCGTCGCCCTTCTTGACCGGCGCCTTCAAGGGGCTCGCGTATACGATCTCGCCCTTGAGGCGTTGCGCCGCCGGGAACTTCGGCAGCCACACGTTGACGTCGCCGTTGCCGACGAGGGGGACATAGAACGCGCTGCCGCCCCACACCCGCGCCCGGCCAACCTCCTCGTTGGCGTCGAACAGCTTGAACTCGCTCACGCTGGTGCTGCCCCAATCGAGCAGTCGCCGGACCTCGTCGCGACGTTCGGCCTCGGTATTGGCCCCCGCCACGACCGCAATCAGGCGGCGGCTGTTGACCTTCGCGGTCACCACCATGCCGTAGCCGGATTGCTTCAGGTTGCCGGTCTTCATGCCATCCACATTCGGATCGGCGAACAACAGCGAGTTGCGGTTGACGAACTTGTGGCGGCGGTAAAGGAACTCCTTCTGCGCGAACATCGGGAAGAACTCCGGATACTCGCGGATGATGTGACGGGTCAGCACGCCCAACTCCTGCACCGTCATCAGGTGCTCGGGATGAAACAACCCGGTCGCATTGCGGAACTGCGACTGCTTCAAGCCGATCCGCTTCCCCTCCTCGGTCATCAGGCGCGCGAAGGCGTCCTCGTTGCCCGCGATCCCTTCCGCCACGGCAATCGCGGCATCGTTGCCGGACTGCACGATGATACCCTTCAGCAGCTCGTCGAGCCGGACCTTGGTGTGAACCGGCACCATCATCGCCGAGGTTCCCGAAGGCGCCCCGCCCTTGCGCCATGCATTGACGCTCATCACGAATTCGTCGCTCGGCTTCAGCTTCCCCGACTTCATCAACTTGAAGGCCATCGCCGCGGTCATGATCTTGCTCATGCTGGCTGGCGAGATCAGCTGGTCGGCGTTGAAGCGGTAGAGAATGCCCCCGGTATCGCCATCCATCAGCATGACGTGCTTCACTCGCGGCACGAAGTCGCGCGCCGCTGGCGTCTGCGCGTGTGCAACCGCGATGCCAGCAAGCACGCTGAGCGCGGCCGCCAGTGCTACGACGATAGCTTTGATCACCACCCGCACGACGCGCGTTGCCTTGGTTCTTGCTGATGTGACTCTTGCAGATATATCGGGCGCACGTGTGTTCGGCCCTCTGGCCTTGGCCAGTCGCTGCATGGCGGCTCCGGACCTCTCCCTTGATTATTGGCGGACTATTGGGTCTCCAGCCGATGCCCGTCAACGGGGCTATGAGGACGAGTTGTTCAAATGTATGCGCGCCGCAATCAGGGGAATCGCTCGAAGATGATCAGCCCACGCCATAGAGGATGTCCTTGAGATAGCCGGTATTCCAGCCGGCTCGTTTGCGGCGGAGCTTGAGGCTCGACTTGGTTCTCGTGGTGGCCATCAGGTTCATCGCGATGTGGTTGCAAA
>CAMDPA010000175.1 GCA_945903565.1 Devosia equisanguinis
AGGCATCGGCCGGATCGCCGCGCGGGTGTTCGAGCAGCTCGTCACGCACCCGCCGCGGACGATGCGGATGCTGGTCGACGAGACGAGGCGTTGTAGATGGTACGGGTCAGTTCAGAGGACGACCTGAGCCAAGGGGATAGGTATGTCAACTCGGGCCGAGCATTGAATGGCATTCGTTTTGTATCCGACGAATTTCGAAGTGCTTGGGAAGGTGAGGGCCTCGCTCCGCTCCTGGGCTGGAGCTGTGTAGAAGTATAGCAAAGGCTGAATCCAATGTCGGACCCGACTTCACTGGTTACAGATCAGGCTCTAGGCCTACGGCAAGACTTCCACATGAGTCCAGGCTGGCGCAATTCACCAGGCCTGATCGGCGGAATTGCGACGCAACGACAGCACATCACGAACAAATGGGGCAGCCACCATTATCGGCATGCAGCACGCGCCCGAACAGCGCTTGGGCCGACATCTCGACGGCGGTGGGCCAGCCCGTAGGTTGGGTCAAGCGGTGCGGAGCGCCGCGCGACCCAACATCGGAGCCACCACCGGTGCGGGTTTCACCGTTGAGCTTGATGATGCAGGATGCCGCGTGGAATGTTGGGTCGCGCTACGCTTGACCCAACCTACGGCTGGCTGGCTGGAGGGGTGGAATATGAATTGGCGTTATCAAGCAGTTGTTGATGATCGTGATTACACAACGCACTTTCTTGTCAGCGATGCAGGCGAAAGAATTCATGTATGGTATATGTTGTTTTGGCGTTTCGCTTTTGATGAAGCTCAAAAAGACGTTAGATTTGGGGCGTTCCGGACCTCTGCTCGTGCACCAATGAGCGAAATAGAGGAGCGCAGCCTTGGGCCGAACTGTGAAGTTCGACTGCTAAAAAAATGGCCCGGGAACAATCAACCACTGAATGTCCTTAGAAGCCATGCCCTTCAATTGAAATCGGCCCTGCCCTTCTTTACATTGGTGCCACTCTCCGCGCCACCCAAAGTCGAGCGACTAATATTTCTTGATTCGCAATTAATCGATTTAGGGGATGGCTAGATAAATAAATAAATGGGGACAGCCACCATTAACGGCGTGCAGCGCGCTGCGCTGGACAGCATAGACGCCCTCTCGACGGCAGTGAGCCAGCACAGCCAGACGCTCCCCCTCCATGTCCCGTCATTCAGGCCCCAGATCGGTGTCCGGGGTGAACTGCGGCCGGAATGACGGCAGTGAGTGGGTATTGCAAATCTTCCAATTCTTACGCGCAAAAAGACGGGCGGTCCGGAGGGCGTCCCTCCGGCGGGGTCTGGGGCTGGTCCCCAGTCGCGCCCTCGGCGCGAATTCTGGTCGTGGTGCAGAGCCCGCCCCCAATCCCCCACTAAAACCGCCTTTGCCAGAGCCCGGCCTGCATCCTAAAGTGCCACTTAAGACCACGCGAACGCGCAGCGTGGCGCTGCGGTCGGTCACAGCTGTGCGACGTGCGAGGATGCCATGCCCAAGTATTCGCCTCCAGCCGCTTCGAGACGCCTGACACGCGCGAGCGCCGCGGTCCTTGCTGCTGTGGCGGCGACGTGTGCGCCAGCCGCAGCGCAAGACTTCCCGAGCCGCCCGCTGCGCATGGTCGTCGGCTTTCTGGCTGGCGGGCCCACCGACATCCCCGCGCGTTTCATCGCCGACCGGCTCTCACACGCACTGGGCAAGCCGGTTGTCGTGGAGAACAGACCGGGCGCTGGCTCGATGCTCGGCATCCAGGAGATGCTGGCGCAGCCGCGCGACGGCCACACCCTGCTGGCCTGCACGACCTATGATCCCGTCAACACGCTGCTGTACCGCAAGGCCCGATACAAGGTCGGCGACATCGCGCCGGTCACCCTCATCGCGCGTTACGATTATGGCATCGGCACGCGCCTCGACGGCCCCGCGCAGAACTTTGCTCAGCTTGCCGCCTACGCCAAGGCCAACCCCGGCAAACTCAACTATGGTGTGCTCGGCGTGGGGTCGCCCCAGCTCCTGGTCGGCAAAAAGCTGGAGAAGATCGCCGGCATGCAGATGACCTCGGTGCCGTACAAGGGCTCCAATGAAGCGATGCAGGAGATCGTCGCGGGGCGGCTCGACATGTTCATGGCGCCGCCTTTGTCCATCATGCCTCACGTCGAGGCCAAGCAGGTCCGGCTGATCGCGGCGACCGGCCCAACCCGGCTGGCATCGGCGCCGGACGTGCCGACCTTGACCGAAATGGGCGTGCCGATCCGCGCCTTTGCGTGGCTGGGAATCTGTGCCGGCACGGGAACCCCGCCAGCCGTCATCGACCTCCTCAACGCCCGCCTACGCCCGATATTGGAATCGGCCGACTACAAGGCGATGATCGAGAAGTCCGGATCCTTGCCGCTGTATTCGAGCCCACGCGATATGCAGACGATGATCGACGAGACCGTGCGCGACGTTGCGCCCACCATCGAGGAGTTCAAGCTGCAGCTGGATTAGGCTCGGAACGTAGGGTGCAATAGCCCTTTTCGGGCGTATTGCACCGCTGCAACGGTGCCGGCGGAATACGGCCCAAAGGCCTATTCCGCCCTACGCGGTAACGAACGACACACCCGCCCCACCCCACCTTACACAACCGTTTCCCGCGCACCCGCGCCCGCTGGCGCCACGGCATCGCCAGCGTCGTCGGGGCCCAAGCCGTCCATCGCCATCACCAGTTCGCCGACGCGGTTGGCGGAGGCGCGGAATTCGGCGAAGCGGACGAAGTTGTCGACGATCCAGTTGAGCGCCATCAGCACCTGCACGAAGGCGGTGGCCAGCTGCATCACCGCGCCCAGCGTCAACTCGCCGGTCATATACTTGGGGATCGCCAGGATCACCGGCACCATGCCGACCAGAACCGCATTCGAGCTGGCGACGCCGAGCACCTGCGACTGCCACAGCAGCACCTTCTGCCACTGCCGCACGAGCTCTTCCAGGGAAGCGGCGAGCTTGTCCGCGCGCTGCGCTTCCTTCCCACTCGCCGCGATCACCGAGGCCTCCTCGCGCACCTTCATCAGCTCGTAGCGGAACGTGCCTTCCAAATGGTTCTTGCGCTGGATGCTCGCGATCAGCGGCCACCCCAGGATCGACGTGAGACCCGACACGATCAGCGCATAGACGATCGCGCCGACCAGGAAATAGGCGGGAATAGTGATCCCGCCGAACGCTTCCAGGCGAAAGGAACCGCCGACGCGCGCCAGCACCTCGAAGAACGTGATCGCCAGCAGCAGGGAGGTGAAAAAGCCGACCGCGAGATCGGCGAGCTGATCGAGCGCCAGCCGCACGTCGTCAGCGATGCGGAACTCCGGCGTTTCCGCGCCCTTCGCATCGCGGTCGAGGCGGACGTAGGAGCGGGTGTCGAGCCAGTGCGTGTAGATCGCGGTGGTGATCCAGCGCCGCAGCTGGACCATCAGCGACATCCGCACCAGCACGGTCAGCATCATGATCAGGCCGGCGAGGACGACGTAGCCCGCCAATTGCCACAACAGCGGCGCTATATCGGCTTGCGCGCGCTTTTCCAGCGCGTCGAAGAAGCGGGCGTTCCAGGCGTTGATCACCGCCTGCAGCTTGACGCTGGCCAGGATCAGAACCAACAGCATCAAACCGAGTGCCCAGGCGAAGACGCGCTGCTTACCCGTCCAGTAGCTGCCGACCATCCGCATCAAGACCGCGGCGCGGCCACGCTCTGTCGGGTCTTTCTCGTTCACAGCCACCTTAATCCTCGACCCCGGCATAACGGCGGTTGACCGTGGCCGTTCGGCTTGCGTTCACTTCCTGGAACTTAAATAGACATCGTGCCAAGCTCAGTCGACCCGCAAATGCACGTAGCCAGGCAGCAACGGCAGATGTGATAGATTGGCAACCAATAGGGCCAACATCAGGCCACCATTTGACGAGGACAAGGTATGCTTCAGATCTGGGACGTAAACTGGTTTCTCGATGTGGAGCAGTGCCCCTGCGACGTCCACTTCGTCGAATGGCTCGAAGAGACCAAGGTCAAGGGCAAGACGATCTTCCACTTCGGCACCGGCGGCCATCACCACATCGGCCTGGCCAACCACGCCAAGGGCACGCCCAACGACATCCTGGGCATTACCGCCTCACCGAAGGAATTCGATGATTTCGTCAAGCTCGCAATCGAGCACGCGGAACTGTCGCGGCACTATCAGGTGCTGTTCGGCGACATCTACCTGCTGAACCCGAAGCTGCTGCCCAAGATCGACATCGCCACGCTGTTCCACCTGTGCGAATTCCGCGGCGAAAGCCAGGACGCCTATGGCGGCCTCACCGACGCGCAGGTGCTCGACACGACGCTGGAGACGATGCCCAAGGGCGGGATCGTGTCGCTGTTCACCGGCTCGTTCGCCGGCGACAAGGCGACGGGTATCGCGATGGCGGCCGTCGCCAAGGGCCGGCTGAAACGGCTGCCGGACTACAAGTCGCTACAGCTCTACGAGAAGCTTGCCTGAGCTGCTGTAGCTCAATCATGTGAGGCGTGGCTTCGCCGGCGCCGCGCCCAAAATTCCTGGGCATAAACCGGCGCCGCGCATCGGGGCATGCCGCCCAGCTGTTATTCTCCCCACCGAGTCGCACGATGGCGGCGCGGAGGATGGCAGGCATGGCCTTTCGATCGACACTGATACTGGCGCTTGCAGGGACGCTTTTGGCCGGGTGCGCCCAAGTTGCAGGTACCGATGGAATCTCGACGGGGTCGATAACCCCGTCGCTTACGTCGATTACATCAATGCTACCATCTGCAAGCTCGCTTCTACCATCTCTACCGGCATCGTTGTCTACGTCGAACGCACCGCAGAAAGCAGAGCGGATCGGCACCAATCTCTATCGCGTATATTCGTCGGACCGGCCCACCTCAGATAGCATCCAGGCCGAGAACTACGCGCTGCTGCGGGCCGCGGAAACCACCAAAGAAGCCGGCGCCACCCACTTCGTCGTGGTCGACGCCCCCGGCCAACCAAGCGCCGGATTGCTTGGCTCCGGCGGCCCGTCAAACCTCATCCGCGTCCTCAAACTCACCCCCGGCGCGGAAGCCCCGATCGGCGCGGTTTCAGCCGACGAGATCATCCATTTCTTCGGGCCCACCTTCGGCCGCGACGTACCGAAGTCCCCGGCCTGACGCCGCACTCTCCGTCCCCAATTCGCCCCATTGCCGCTGCCCCCTCACGCTGGCACAACGCTCTGGCACAACGCTGGCAGTAGCGGACGGGGATCACGCGAGATGGACGCAGCAGGCTTGGTTATCTACGCCTCCGCGCTGCTGCTGGCATCGGGGACACCGGGCCCCGGCATTGCCACACTCGTCGCGCGCGTTCTTGGGCGCGGATGGACCGGCGGTGTGCCGCTGGCGCTCGGTCTTGCGGTCGGCGACATCATCTGGCTGAGCGCGGGCGTATGGGGTCTCGCCGTTCTCGCGCAGACCTTCAGCAGCGTGTTCACCGCTGTGAAGTGGGCCGGCATCGCCTACCTGCTTTATCTCGCGTGGCGAATGTGGACGACGCCTGTGGTGGCCCGCGAAGTGACCGCGGACACGCGCGGCGAAAGCCCCGCCGCTCTGTTCATGACGGGCCTCGCCGTCTGCCTGAGCAATCCCAAAGTGATGGCCTTCTATCTCGCGCTGGTGCCGACGCTGCTCGACCTGAACAAGATCACAGTGACCGGCTGGCTGCAGCTCGTCGCCGCGACGCTCGCCTGCCTGACGATCACCTTCGGCAGCTATATTACGCTGGCGGCCCGGGCGCGGCTGCTGTTCACGCGCCCCGACACCCTGCGCAATCTCAATCGCAGCGCATCCGTCGCGATCGCAGGCACGGCGGTGTGGATGGCAGCGCGGTGACCCGCTACATCCGCCGCCGCGACTTGATGGCCGCGGCCAGCGTGCCTTCGTCGAGGTAGTCGAGCTCGCCGCCGACCGGCACACCCTTGGCCAGTTCCGACACCGACACCTCGATGTCGTTCAGCGCCTCGCGCAGATAGTGCACCGTCGACTGCCCTTCGACCGTCGACGACAGCGCTAGCAGCACTTCCGACACAACCGGATCACGCGCGCGTTCGATCAGTCGGGGAATGTTCAGCCGGTCGGGACCGACGCCATCGAGCGGGGACAGATGACCACCGAGCACATGATAGCGAGCGTTCACGACGCCCGCCCGCTCCAGCGCCCACAGGTCACCGATCTCCTCGACCACCACGATGAGAGAGCCGTCGCGGCGCTCGTCGGCGCAGATCGCGCAGGGGTCGAGTGTATCGATGTTACCGCAATTGCGGCATTCGCTGAGCCGTCGTGCGGCCTCGTTGAGGGCATCCGCCAGCGGCAGCAGAAGATCGCTACGGCGCTTCACCAGCGCAAGTGCTGCCTTGCGCGCGGAGCGATGGCCAAGACCCGGCAGCCGCCCCAGAAGCTGGATCAGCCGCTCGATCTCAGGTCCTGCGATCTTCCTCGCCATTCACTGGAACGCGACAAGCCGCGCATTGTCGGTCAGCACGTAAAGCCGCCCGCCCGCCGCGATCGGCGGAATGAACGCCGCGTTGCCGACATTGGCCTGGCTTGCCACACGCCCGGTCGCACCATCGACGCCGACCAGCGCGCCCTTGGCCGAGACCAGCCAGAGCTGTCCGCCGGCCAGGGTGGGGCCCGACCACGTGTTGCTGTCGGGCAATTTCACGGTCCACAACGTCTGGCCGTCGCGGCGATTGAGGGCCAGCAGCTGGCCGCCCGTATCGACGACGAACACATAATCGCCCGCGACCACGGGCGCCTGCGTGCTCGCCACGTTGATGCCCCACACCCGCTCGCCGTTGCGCGCCTGCAGGGCAACGGTGCGGCCGCCGTGGCCTGTCGCGAACACCGTGCCGCGATCCATGACCGGACGTGCTGCATCGCTCAATGCACCGATCGCTGTGTTGCCTTTGGCCCGCGTCAGCGACTCGTTCCAGAGCTGCTCGCCGGTGCCGAGCTTCAATCCCAGCACCTCGCCCGAGGAGAACGGCGCCACGACGACATCGCCATCGACGGCCGGGCTCGGGCTGGCGATCAGGCTCGCCTGTTCAGACAATCCCTTAGCCGTCCACAACTCCGTGCCGTCGCTGCCAGACACCGCTATTGCCCGGCCATCCGTGGTGACGACGAATACCCGGTCCCCGGCTGCGGTTGGTGAGGCGCGCAGCGGCGCGCCCTGATTCTTGGTCCAAAGCACCTTGCCGGTCTTGGGATCGAGCGCGCTCAAGGTCCCATAGCCGGTCGCCACATAGAGACGGCCATTATCTGCCGCGATGCCGCCACCATAACCGCCGCCGGTGTTGTTTTGACCGATGGTCCACATGCTCCCGGCTTTGCGCTCGGTATCCGGGATCAACGAAACGCGCCATACCGACGAGCCGCCGCTGACCGCGAAGGCGGTGACCCGCGCGTTGGCGTCGAGCGTGTAGACGCGACCGTCGTACACGATTGGGCTGGCCGTGACCTTGCCGGACTTGCTCGATCCGGTGCCCGCATCGGCGGACCACACGACCTTCGGCGCCGCGGACAACGTCGCATGCCCCGCAACGTTGCTCGGTGTGCCGCCGGGCTGTGCCCACGCTTCCATTGCGATCTGCGGCGGCAAAATGATCGGGCGGTCGGCGGGCGCCAGCGTATTCGATATGCTACCCGTCGCATCCATGATCGGCATGCGTTTGCCGGGCAGCGGCGGTTCCGTTTTGTGGAACGGATTCATATCGCTCATCCGCGGCAGGGTGAGGCTGTCAGAGCAGCCGGTCAGGCCGAGTGCGACGAGTGCCCCTGCGGCCGCGACCGGCAGCACGTGAACACGTGCAACCGAGACGGGCTGAATGCCGTGCCCGTTCCACAACATCTTCGTCCCCCCCGCGGCTGGTGAGCCCGGCGTGGACGCTGCGCGCGCGTTCGTCGACGGTGTATGCTTGTAGCCCATAGGGCTCCTCACTTGCCTTTCACCGCGCCCCCCTTGGGCACTGCCTTGCCCCGCGCCGGCTCGGCCTTGGCCGGATCGGCCTCGGGCTTCGCTGCGGGCGGATCCGTCTTTTCAAACTCGATCTTCGATGGCGCGTTCTTCTCGAGTTGAGCCGCCACCACCATGTTCATTAGGGCGCCTGCCCGCTCCCGCACGGCTGCTGGAGCACGCGGATCAGCCGACAACGGCGCCAGCGTCGTACTCGCCTCGTCCATTTGTCCGGCACGGACGGCGGCAACACCCAGCAACTCGCGGGCCATGTACCGCCACGGATTTTTGTCGCCAATTAGTTCATTGAGGCGATTCTTCGCCTCGGCATAGTCGATGGCGTCGATTTTCAACGATGTGCTTTGCAGGCGCGCGTAGTCCTTGATCAAGGTATCGCTGGCCCGGCCTGCTGCTGCCTCATATGCCGCAATGGCATCGTCGGTCTTGCCGGCCTTTACGGCCTGTCCCGCCACCGCCAACTGTGCGAGCACGCCATAGTTCGAACGTGTGCCGCCAGCGATCGCACTGAACGACTTCAGCGCCTCGTCAGCATTGCCGGTTTCCGCGAGGTTGAGGGCCTGTTCGAAGCGCAGACCGGCGGCCTCCGCTGCCGCAGCTTGCCGGCCGTCCCACCACTTGTAGCCACCGACGCCAATCAACAGTGCCGCCACGGCGCCGATGATGTAGGTGCCGTACTGCTCCCATATCTGCTGGAATTGGTCGCGACGCAGTTCCTCGTCGACCTCACGCAACAGCGAGTCGCGTTCAGTTGCCATGCTTCAGTACTCTCCGGGTCGGTCGTTTGTGACAATCAATGATCTCGAGACCCGTCTCTTAGCGCATACCGTGCGCCGCGGCGAGTAGGGCAGTGGATAGAAGCGAACGCGGCGCTGCCCCAGTCCCCCGCGTGCTTAAGTGCGGCTCGTTTTCGGCGATTTTGCGGCCCGCTTCCCCGGAGGCGGGGAAGCCGCCCCTGCCGGCGGCGTGGCAGTCGCGACGTTGCGTGCGTACGTATGCTCCTCCGCCGGGAAGCTCCGCGCCCTCACCTCCTCGGCGTAATCGCGAATGGCGCCTTCGATCGCGGCACCTATACTCCCGTATTTCTTGACGAATTTCGGCACGCGCGGCGACAGGCCCAGCATGTCCTCCATGACCAGGATCTGCCCGTCGCAATCCGCGGAAGCACCGATGCCGATGGTCGGAATGGGAATGTCTCGCGTGATTCGTCCCGCCAATTCAGCGGGGATTGCCTCCAGCACCACCGAAAAGGCGCCGGCCTCGCTCACCGCGCGCGCATCCTCTTCCAGCGCCGCCCACTGCGCGTCAGTACGCCCCTGCACCTTGAAGCCGCCGAGCACGTTGATCGATTGCGGCGTCAAACCGATATGGGCCATGACGGGAATACCGCGATCGACGAGATAGCGGATCGTCTCGGCCATGCGCCGCCCGCCCTCCAGCTTGATCGCGCCACAGTCGGTCTCCTTCATCACGCGCGCGGCGTTGCGGAACGCGACCGGCGGGCTTTCCTCGTAGGAGCCGAACGGCATGTCGACGACGATCAATGCGTTCTTGGCGCCGCGCACCACGGCCTTGCCGTGCATGATCATCAGTTCGAGCGGCACCGGCACAGTCGTCTCATAGCCGTGCATGACCATGCCGAGGCTGTCGCCGACCAGCAGGAAATCGCAGTATTTATCGGCCAGCGCAGCGGTGTGCGAGTGATAAGCGGTGAGCGAGACAATCGGCGCAACGCCCTTCTTGGCCGTGATATCGGGAGCGGTAACACGCCGCTGCGGGGTGGCTGGCTGGCTGGACATGGGCACGGGGCTCCGGGGGCAGGAACAAGTCCTTGACAGCCATCATATTGTGCGTCGCGGCATGTCGCCAATGGGGCCTCGCTCGACGAGGTGAACAATACATGGTGGTCGAGCTGCATCCGCTGGCACCAGCTCCCCTCGACGTTGTGGTCTCGTTCATGTTCGACATGGTGTATCTGGTGGAATACGGCCTGAGCCGGCACGAACACGTTCCCCGGCCTCAGGGCTACGGGATTCACACATCTCTGTTGACTTTGGCGAGGTGGAAACCTTCGATCATGTGGCTGAGGCGGTGCCAGCCGTCGGCCATCGTTTTGGGGCCGGGCTTTTTGCCGTAGCAGTTCCAGCCGCCGAGGCGGGCCACGACCCAGG
>CAMDPA010000176.1 GCA_945903565.1 Devosia equisanguinis
TAAACGTCCAGAAACTTCTCCATTCTCCGGTCCTCGTCACACTTGGCCCGGCTCATCCAATCCCCCCAATGCTGCGCATTGAGAGGATCACGGATTACCGGACATATCGTGTGCTACTGGAACCGGACAACTCGTGTGCTACCGACAAGTTCGGTCAGGGCGCTGGAAATCGCTCGCCCCCAACGTTACGCTCATGCTGGCTCAATGCCAGTGATTCCACCACGTGGTGAAACCTGACTGCCTGAGGAGACTTCCGAGATGACAGCACTTGATCGCCGATCGCTGCTGACGGCCATGCTGGGCGCCTGTGTGGCGGCCGGAGCCGTGGGCGTAGCCGCAACGAGCGCCATGGCCGTGCCGCGCGCAGCGCCGCCCAAGCCGACCGACGGGGCAGATGTCGCCGAAGCCGCGACCGAGGCCGCCGAGACGGTCGAAGGCAATCTGCACAACGCGCAATTCGTCATCATTCGCCGGCGTCCTCGCCGTCGCTTTGTTGTCCGTCGCCGCCGCCGCCGCTGGTACTATTGAAGACCGGCGCGCATGTGACGCTCTGAGTTGGGAGCGCCGGCATTTCCTCGCCCGAGGGAGTGCCGGCGCTTTTTCGTTTGCGGCGCGCTGACATCCTGCCCGCGCCGATCCAGACGCGAAAGCGGCGCCAACCATTGCCGGTAGGCGCCGCTCAATGGCTTGCAAATCAAGAGCGAGCTCAGTCCTTGCGCGGCGGCACGGTCGGCACGGTTCCCGTCGAGCGCGGTGGACGCTTTTCCTTGGGCGAGGGCAGCGCCTTGCGCGGTGCGGCCTCGACCAGCGCGGCCTCGGCTTCCTCGTCCTCGTCACCATCGTCGTCGCTATCGTCGTCCTTGCCTTTGGTGCGCTTGGGTTCGCCGGCGGTAATGTCGAACTTGAGTTTCGCCTCCGCACCCTCGCCCTCGACGACGATCTTGACCGTGCCGCCATGCAGCAGCTTGCCGAACAACAGTTCGTCGGCCAGCGGCTTCTTGATGTACTCCTGGATGACACGGGCGAGCGGCCGCGCGCCGAACTTCTCGTCGTAGCCCCGGTCGCCGATCCACTTGGTGGCGCCTTCCGTCAGCTCCAGCGTGACGTTGCGGTCGGCGAGTTGCGCTTCCATCTGGAACACGAACTTCTCGACGACCTTCAAGATCACATCCTGCGGCAGGTTGGAGAAGCCGACGACCGCGTCGAGGCGATTGCGGAATTCCGGCGTGAACATCTTCTGGATGGCATCGTTGTCCTCACCCTCGCGACGGGTGCGGTTGAAGCCCATCGGTGGTCGCGCCATGTCGGATGCGCCTGCGTTGGTCGTCATGATGAGGACCACGTTGCGGAAGTCGACCTTCTTGCCGTTGTGGTCGGTCAGCTTGCCGTGGTCCATCACCTGCAGCAGGATATTGTAGAGATCGGGATGCGCCTTCTCGATCTCGTCCAGCAGCAACACGCAGTGCGGATGCTGGTCGATGCCGTCGGTGAGCAGGCCGCCCTGGTCGAACCCGACATAGCCGGGAGGCGCGCCGATCAGGCGGCTGACCGAGTGCTTCTCCATGTACTCGGACATGTCGAAGCGCAGGAACTCGATGCCCATCAGGCTGGCGAGTTGCTTGGCGACCTCGGTCTTGCCGACGCCGGTTGGACCCGAGAACAGATAACTGCCGATCGGCTTTTCCGGTTCGCGCAGGCCCGCACGCGCCAGCTTGATCGCGCTGGTGAGCGCGATGATCGCCTTGTCCTGACCGAACACGAGCCGCTTCAGGTCCTTCTCGAGGTTGCCAAGAACCTCCGCGTCGGACTTGGTGATCGTCTTGGGTGGAATGCGCGCCATGGTGGCGACGGTCGCTTCGATCTCCCTGACGCCGATCTTCTTCTTGCGCTTGCCGACCTCCAGAAGCATTTGGCTGGCGCCGGTTTCGTCGATCACGTCGATCGCCTTGTCGGGCAGCTTGCGGTCGTGGATGTACTTCGCCGAGAGCTCAACCGCCGCGGTCACGGCTTCCTCGGTGTACTTCACCTTGTGGAACTCTTCGAAATAGGGCTTGAGGCCCTTCATGATTTCGATGGCGTCCGCGACCGTGGGCTCGTTCACGTCGATCTTTTGGAACCGACGCACGAGCGCGCGGTCCTTCTCGAAGTGCTGACGGTATTCCTTATAGGTGGTCGAGCCGATGCAGCGCATACTGCCCGACTGCAGCGCGGGCTTCAGCAGGTTGGATGCATCCATCGCCCCGCCCGACGTCGCGCCGGCGCCGATCACGGTGTGGATTTCGTCGATGAACAGGATCGCGCCCTTGTAGTTCTCGATCTCCTTCATCACGGCCTTGAGCCGTTCTTCGAAGTCGCCGCGATAGCGCGTGCCCGCCAGCAGCGAACCCATGTCGAGCGAGAAGATGGTGGCGCCCTTCAGTACCTCGGGCACCTCGCCTCTGAGGATCTTGCGGGCGAGACCTTCCGCGATCGCGGTTTTTCCGACGCCGGGATCGCCGACGTAGAGCGGGTTGTTCTTCTGGCGGCGGCACAGGATCTGGATGGTGCGCTGCACCTCCGGCTCGCGGCCGATCAGCGGGTCGATGCGGCCGTCCTTGGCCTTCTTGTTGAGGTTAACGCAATAGGCGTTGAGGGCGTCCTGGGGCTGCTTCTTGCCGTTGCCGCCCTCACTGCTGCCGCCTTCGCCGTTACCGTCGTCCTCCTCCGCGCCGCGTACCGAGCGGGGCTCGGACATGCCGGGGCGCTTGGCGATGCCGTGGCTGATGTACTGGACAGCGTCGAACCGCGTCATGTCCTGTTCTTGCAGGAAGAAGGCCGCGTGGCTTTCCCGCTCGGCGAACATCGCGACGAGCACGTTCGCGCCGGTCACTTCCTCGCGCCCTGACGACTGCACGTGCACGACTGCGCGGTGAATCACGCGCTGGAACGAGGTCGTCGGCTGCTCCTCGGTGGCGGCCTTCGACTCCAGCGATTTCAGTTCGGTGTCGAGGAACTCGGTCACGCGCCGCCGCAGCTTGTCGACGTCGACGTTGCACGCCTTCATGACACTGCCGGCATCACGGTCATCGACCAGCGCGAGCAGGAGGTGCTCGAGCGTGGCGTACTCGTGGCTGCGCTGGTTGGCGAGCTCGAGCGCGCGGTGCAGGGCGGCTTCCAGGCTTTGGGAGAAGGATGGCACGGTGAATTCCTTGCTGGTTCGCTCCGGGGCAGGTTCCGACGCGAAGGTCCACTAATTCGCTCCGGGCTGGCCCCGGCGCGAAAATCCTCACTCTTTTTCTAGGGTACACTGCAGGGGGTGGCCATGCTGGCGGGCAAAATCCATCACTTGCGTAACTTTCGTCTCGGCCACTTCGTACGTATAGACGCCACAGATGCCGACGCCCTTCTGATGAACATGCAGCATAATCTTGGTTGCTTCGTCGCGGTTCTTGCCGAAGTAGCGTTCGAGCACATGCACGACGAACTCCATCGGCGTGTAGTCGTCGTTCAGAAGCAGAACTTTGTAGAGGCTGGGTTTCTTGGTCTTGGGCCGGGTTTTCGTGACAATGCCGGTCTTGCCGTCCTCGTCGCCGCCTTTGCCGGGGCCGCCCTTGCCTGCCATCGCCGTCGTGATCATGCTACCCGCCCCGTCGTTCCTAACAGCGCTGTCGTTCCTGCCAGCGCTGTCGTTCCTGCGTGACCGCTCGAGCGCGACCTCCGTAGGCCGACTCGCTTGCGCCCGGTGGCGCTGCGGCGACAATTGAACCCGATTTGGTTCGCCGTATCCAAGCTCCACCTTAGAATAGTAAACCTCCCCTCGATCGGCAATGAGCCGTTGGCCCTCCAACGCAACATGGCCTAGTCGTTCGTGATGCAAAATTGGGCAAGACGGGCCGGCACGGACCAAGTTTGCGATTGGTGCACATCTCGCGCCATCAGCGCCCGCGGCATCCGGGCCCGCTGCATCCGCATCGGTGTCATGTGGTTGTTCCCCGCTCCTCAGCCCCGATACTCCGTTGTCGTCCCGGGGTAACGTGTGGGGAGCACGATCCACCAGCAAAACGACACAAAAAAGGCCCGGCATATGCCGGGCCTCGCGAAGTCATGTGCGACGAAATAGCAGCGGCCGCTGCAACTCCTGACGTGCCTCAGATCAGCGGCCAAATCAGCGACGAGTCTGCGTCAGGCGCTCGAACGGCTTGGCGCTATCCTTGGCGATGTCGGCGTACATCGTGCCGATCCGCGACATCTGCAGCATGTAGTCGTCGTAGGCGCGCTTGGCGAAGCCGGTCTGGATCTCCATGACCTGCTCGATCGAGCGCGCGGTCATCAGCTTTTCGACCGTCTTGGTGCTCTCTTCGATGGAGCGCTTGGAGTAGTCGGTCATCTCGGCCGTCATGGCCTGCCAGCTCTTGGTCTACTCGCCCCATGCATTGAGAGCGCTGTCGAAGCCAACTTGGCCCATCTTGGTAACGTCGTTCATTTCCTTTGCCATTTGTGTCGATCCTTCGAGAATATGTGAAGTGCCGTACTTCATCGAGCGCGGACAGGCGGCACGGCGTGGCGCCCAAAAATGAACTCTGCACGTCGGCTCGAATAATCCAGATATATGCGGCGCAGCATGGCGCGCAACTGTTTTGTGCAATGCAGCATCGCTACTCCCCCGCTCCGAATGCCGATGGCGTTAACCTTATGCCCAGGCCTGCCGCGTAACATGGCGTGAGCGTTCCATGCCATGTCGCGTCAAGGCTGATGTTCCCGATTACCCCTATCCCGCGGTTTGCCGGCCGCAATGCGGTCAACAAGCCGCCCACAACAGGTGGTCATGTCCCGCAATCGCGCGGGCCGTACCGCGACGAGTTGCGTTCGGCGCTACGCGGTCGCGGGTGCCAGACGGCCGGCGTGGTGAGCGCAACCGGGGGCGTGTTGGAGGGAGCGTTCTTGGCGTTATTTCAAGCGCTTGCACTGCGGACCCTGGCATTGTCTCTTCTCGTAGCCTTGGGGGCGCTGGGGCTGACGCGGGACATCGCATCGGCCCAGGGTTCCGACCGCCATGCCGCGATTGTCGCCGATGCGAACAATGGCGCCGTGCTGCATGCCGACCAGGCCGACGAACTCCGCTATCCCGCCTCACTCACCAAGATCATGACTCTCTACCTAGCGTTCGAGGCGATCGAACAGGGGCGGGCCACCTATGCAACCCGGATCAAGATCTCCCAGGAGGCGGCCAGCCAGCCGCCGACCAAGCTCGACCTCGACGCCGGCGAAACGATTGCCCTGATCGATGCGATGAAGGCGCTGATCACCAAGTCCGCCAACGATGCCGCGGTCGGGATCGCGGAGCACTTCGGCGGTACGGAAAGCCGTTTCGCAGGCATGATGACCGACAAGGCGCGGCTGTTCGGGATGAGCCGGACGACGTTCCGCAATGCCTCGGGATTGCCCAATCCAAGCCAGGTGACGACCGCGCGCGACATGCTGAAACTGGCGTTGCGGCTGCAGGACGATTTTCCCAAGCATTACCACCTGTTCTCGATCCGCTCCTTCACCTACGACGGCAGCACCTATCGCAATCACAACACCCTGCTGCATCGCTTCCAGGGCACCGACGGAATCAAGACAGGCTACACGCGGGCTTCGGGCTTCAACCTCGTGTCGTCGGTTCGGCGCGGCGGCCGGCATGTGATCGGCGTCGTGCTGGGCGGGCGCACCGCCAGCCGCCGCGACGTCGCCATGCAGATGCTCGTCTCTCGCGCGCTGCTGCAGTCGTCGCCGTACAAGACGCGCAAGACAGCGCCGGTGCTGGTCGCCGTCGCCAAGCCGGCTCAACGCCCCGAACCCGTCGTTCGGCCAGCGCCTGCCATCCAGTCCGCGCCTGCGCTGTCGGCTCCGCCGCGCGTGGCCGAGGCGCCGATTCCGCGCCCGGTCATGGTGCCGCAGCGTCCACGCCCTGCCGCGCAGCCTGTGCCGGCAGCTGCAGCAACCCAGCCAGCCCCAACTCCGCCCGCACCTCCAGCGCCAGTTCAGGCCGCGCGCCGTCCATCGGTTCCCGAAGTCGGCGCGCCTGATGCCGGCTCGCCCAATACAGGTGCACACGAGAGCTTGCCGCGGTTTGCGTTTGCACCGCGAGGAATGGGGCGGCCTGCGTCTGCCAACGATCAGCCTGAGCCCGCCGGACAGGGCGCGCCGGAGACGGCTGCACGCGGCGCGGCACCGTCGACGCTACAACGACAGGCTGCGGACTTGTCCCGCGCAGGCCCTGCGCGCGATGCCGCACCAGCTCCAGCAGTGGCGCCGGTGCGTGTGGCTGCTGCCTCGCCTGTGGGCGTGGGGGCTTCGACAGCGGCTGGCGGGCCAGCGCGCGGCGCGGCTCCCTCGACCTTCCAACAGCAGGCGGCGGCCATGCCGCACGGATCTGATGCGGCGGTTCCACCCGTGCGCCCAGCCGCGGCCCGCACCATGGATCCGCCCTATGGCGTGCGCGGAACGATGCCGCCGCCGGGCAACGAGCCTATCTCGGGTGGCTTCGAAATCCAGATCGGCGCCTTCGCGACGGCCCCGGAAGCCGACCGTGCACTTGTGACCGCACGCACGTCCGCTGGTGACCTGCTGCAGTCGCGCAGTGGCCGGACCGTGCCGGTCGAAAAGAACGCGCGGCGCATTTTCCGCGCGCGCTTCAACGGCTTTGACAGCCGTACCGCTGCCTCGACGTGCCTGGAGTTGCGCCGCCGGCAGATCGACTGCTTCGTGGTGCGCGCGGAATAGGCTGATCGCTCAAACGATCGGCTTTGCGGCAGGCAGCGCCGCAATCAGCCGCTCGAGTGTCGCGGCGGTCGAGGCATCGTAGCGGCCATCCACGCGCGCAGGCCTGAAATGGCGCTGGAAGGCGATCACGACAAGCTCGCTCGCCACATCGAACGTGCCGCTCTGCTCGATGCCGTAGCCGTAGGCCGCCAACAACCGTTGCATGTCCCGGACCGCCTCGCCCTGATCGCCCACCGCAAGACAGGGGCCGGGACCGCCGAGCATCTCAGGCGCCAGCCAATGCCCGACGCCGGCTTTCGCGAGCCATGGCCAATCGAAGCGTTCGCCAGGGTCTTTCTTACGGGCAGGCGCCACATCGGAATGCGCCAGAATTCCCTCGGGCGCTATCGTATTGCGCCTGATGATGTCGAGGCACAGATCACGCACCGCCATCATCTGCACGGTTGGGAAGGCGGGGTTTCCGGCATCGTGTCCCGCGTTCTGGATCTCGATGCCGATCGAGGCCGAGTTGATATCGGTCTCGCCGCGCCAGATCGAAACGCCCGCGTGCCAGCCGCGCTTGTCCTCCGCCACCATCTGAGTGATCCGGCCATCCAGCGCGACGACATAGTGGCACGACACCTTGCCGCGCGGATCGGCCAGCACCTCGATCGAGCGCTCGACGGTGGGCAAGCCGGTGTAGTGCAGGATCAGCAGCGTCGGCTTCATCCCGCGCCGCCTCTCGTCGATGTTCGGCGATGGGTGGAGGTCGGCGACCAGCGCGCTATCGGCGGTCAGCGTCATATACCGCGCTCCCTGGCGATCAGATCCCAGGCGGCATTGATGGCGGCGAGCTTGCGTTGCGCGACCTCCTGCAACTCCTTGGAAAGGCCCTTGCCTGCAAGCGCGTCCGGGTGATGGCGACGAACCAGGTCGAGATAGCGCGACTTGAGTATGGCGTTGTCGAGGTCGCGGTTGAGCCCGAGGACTTCGTAGGGATCGGTGGCGTCGCGCACGTACCGCGCGCGGATCGCGCGATACTCGCCCTCCGCATGGCCGAAGATGCCGCTGACGGCTTCGAGGTAACGGTCTTCGCCGGGATGAAGAATGCCATCGGCGGAGGCGATATGCATCAGCGCGTCGAACACGTCGTGCTTCAAATCCGGGCGGTCCTCGATGGCGCTTGCCACCTCACGTGCGTAGCTTTCGAAGCCGGCTGTGTCTTGCGCCGCCAGCTTGAACAGCCAGCGTATGTTCTCTTTCTCCGTCTCATCGAACTTGAACAGCCGCTCGAACGTCTGTTCCTCGATCTGCAACGTTACGCCGTCCGCTTTGCTCAGCTTGGCCGACAGTGCGACCACCGCCGCGGTGAACGCCGCACGATCGACACCTTGGCGCGCGCCAAGCCCGAGCGTCTCGCGGATGGCGCTGACGAGCCCGTTGAGCGTTCCACCCTCGCGTGTGCCGAGGGATCGCCAAATCGTCTGCCAAGGCATTGCCGCGTGCATCTCCGGGCCGGGAACGACCGCCGCTGGTCGGGATGCCCATGCCTTTGGTCGATGAATACCCCTGTTCGCGGCGCAAAAGAAGTCGAACCTTGGTCGCGGGGCACGTGGGATTGCGGGGGCGGACAATCAGCCCTTGCGTGCAACGGCGGCCTTCAGCATGTCGCGGCGCACGATGCCGAGGCCAAAGGCGACCGCGAAGTAGACGATCCCGCCCACGCTGACCAGCGCCGCCAATGCGGAGCTGCGCATCCATAGCGCGCTGTCGGGTCCAAGCCATTGGCCGAGTAGGTCGGCTGATATGACGAGCGCGCCGCCCATCGCTCCGGCTGCCAGAACGATCCGCGGCAGGCTCGCCCGGCAGCGTGCGTCCATCGCGAAGTGGCCGCGCGCGACAAGCCCCCGCCACAGCAGGATCGCGTTGAGCCAGCCGCCGAGCGCGGTCGCGATCGCGATGCCCAGATGTGGCATCATGCCGATCTCGCGCAGGAGAAAAAACAACCCGGCCGAGCCCGCCGTGTTGGCGGTCAGGCTGATCGCGGCAAAACGCATCGGCGTACGGGTATCCTCGCGCGCGAAGTAGGCGGGTGAGAACACCTTGATCATCACGAACGCCGGTAGGCCTAGCGCGAATATGCCCAGCGCCGCCGCGGTCGCCGTCGTGTCCGAAGGCAGGAATGCGCCGCGCTCGTAGAGCACACGCACGATCGGTGTCGCGATCACTGCCAGTGCGACGGCAGCAGGCACTGTCAGCAGCATCGCGAATTCCAGGCTACGATTCTGGCTTTGCGAGACGGCGGTCATATCGCCCGCCCGCAAGTTACGGGACACTTCCGGCAAGAGCACCACGCCAATGGCGATCCCGATGATGGCGAGCGGCAGCTCGTACACGCGGTCGGCGTAATACAGATGCGCGACCGCGCCCGATTGCAGCGTGGCGATGATGGTGCCGATCAGGATGTTGATCTGCGTGATGCCCCCCGCGATGATGCCGGGAATGCCGAGCACCACCAGCCGCTTGATGTCCTCGTTCCAGACGGGACGCGCCAGCCGCGGCAGCATCCCGTTGCGGCGCGCGCCGTCGACGAGCAGGGCGAGTTGTAGGATGCCCGCCGCGAACACGCCCCAGGCGAGGCAGTGGCCCGCGTCGGCGTCGTTGCGATAGCCCAGCGCCATCGCAATCAGGATGGCGGCGATCAAGGTCAGGTTGAGCACGATCGAGACGGCCGAGCTCTCGACGAACTTGCCCATCGCGTTGAGCATGCCCGACATCAGCGCGACCAGCGACATGCACGTCAGATACGGGAAGGCGATCTGCGACAGCACAATCGCCAGGTCGAACTTCTCCTTGTCGCCCGCGAAGCCCGGCGCGATGCCATACATTAGCCAGGGCATCGCCAGCATGCAGAACGCCGACAGGATGATGAGCACCATCAGCAGGCCCGACATCGCCTGCTCCGCGAACTTCCGCGCGCTATCCCTTCCTTCGCCGACCAGCTTCTTGGAAAACAGCGGGATGAACGCCGAGTTGAACGCGCCTTCGCCGAACAGCCGCCGGAACAGGTTCGGAAACCGGAACGCCACGAAGAATGCGTCCGCGATCGCGCCCGAGCCGAGCACGCCGGCAATCAGGATGTCGCGGATGAACCCCATGACGCGGCTGATCATGGTCAGCCCGCCGACAGTCGCGAAGGCGCGGTAGATCTTCATGCCGTCGACCTAACCGAGCCGGTAGCCGGAAGGCAAGCAATGCTGATGGCTGAATGGGCGCGCATGCAGGGTGATTCAATTCACCGCGTATGATGGCGGCGCGAACAGAGTTCTAACGGTCTCCGCCCGACGGAGACCACCGATGAACGCGCTGACCTTGTTCCAAGCCCTCGAAGCTATCCCGGATCATCGGACCAAGAAGGGCAGAC
>CAMDPA010000177.1 GCA_945903565.1 Devosia equisanguinis
CAAGCGGCGCTCCCGTAACGCCCCCGACGACGCCAGCCAAACCTGATCGCGAAACGCAGGAAGGCCCCCCGCGGGGGGCCTTCCTGCCAGCCTCACTGATGCATCTTTACTCCGGCGTACCGATGCATTTTGTCTCCGGCGTTGACAGATCCCGAACCGCGAAGCGCTTACCGTCCTTGTGGCCAGCAACCAGCTTACGGATAATCGCGATGTGAATGTCGGACTTGAAGTCGATGATGATCGTGCCGTTGATGGTCAGCTTCGTTCCGTCCGGCGATAGGTCGATCGCGGCATCGACTGCGGGCAGGCGGGAGCCATCGAGTCGCGCAGCAAGAATGTCGGGCTGGATACAGAGTCCGGCGTTGAAATCGATCACATCGCGCACACCGACCACCAAATGGCCCGGCAGCAAATCCGCCGGTAGGCGATGGGCTGGGGTGCTGGTTAGCAATATGCGCAAACGCGAGGCCGGACGAGATTTCGCAGAGTTGCCGATTTGCCGCCACACCGAGGGGTCGTGCAGACGCCGGCCAAACCAGATCGAGACTCGATGCGCGCGCCGACCAAGGCGAACGTCGCCGATTTCCCAGAGAAAGTCCGAGACGATCGCCACCGGACTACGGCGGGAAGATGACTCCGCTTGCAGCATGAGGCGGGTGATAACGGCTGGAAAGTCGACGCGAAACCGTCGCATCCGTTCGTCCGGCACGGGGATCCATCCGGCAGTCGGGCTGAAATACCCCAACTGGCTGCCATCCGGTGACCACGATACGGAAACCGGCACATCGTCGTGATCGGCGCCCGAGACCGCAACCAGCTCGTGGTCGGCCGATTTGAGCAGTCCTGCTTCCAACAGGGCTGATGAAGCCGCGCTGTAATGATCAGCAAGCACCGATCCCGTGATAACTGCCTCTGGCGTCTCGATGACGCTCAGCAGCAATTCCAAGACGTCGATCGCGGGGCATGATGCCCGATCAGGCATCGCGCAGAATGCCCCAGCGGCGGAGATACTTCTCGCCGATCATTTGCTCACGTTCGGTCTGGTCCTTGAGGTTGCATCCATGCGGCATGGTGACGGTAAGCGGCAACGTGCGTCCGCGCCGAGCCTCGCCACTTGGACGGAAACGGATGGTCAGCTTGGCTTGCGTGGCTATCCATCCGCCGAGCAACGGATCCGCACCACCAAAGCGCTCTTGCGCCATGTCCCAGATCGTCCGGTCGGACCCGCGCAGGCATTCCAGGGTCACGCGCTCAGCGTCGCTGTCGATAGGCTTCAGTCGAAGCTGGCTGATCGCCACTGACTCGATTCCGTCGGCCGGGTCGGTTGAAAATTGATGGCGGCTCAGCAATCCCGACAAATCGTATTGACGGAACGGGAGGCGCTCTTTCTGAAATTCGATGCCGAGAAGATGTCTCGCGAGGAATCCGGCTAAATCCTGCCGGCTTTCGCGATCCTTACCGACGACTTCGATTACGCCAGCTTTCGGCTCATAGGTCAGGGCTGCTTCGAACACCGGGCGCCGTGCCCGCAAAACCAGATCGCCATTTTCAAACTCAAGAAAATCGTCCGGCAAGCCCTCGCGATAGACAGCGATCTGAACCAACTCGGCGTCAGCGACATCGAACATCGGGCGAGTCCGATCGAAAATGTCGACATGGACGTTGGCTGAGGTGAAGCGCTCCCAGACCGCTGATTTGAAGGCCTCGATCAAAGCTGGATCACGGCGTAATGCCACGTTCGGCGTGCCGACGAAGCCATCATATATCCGGGTGCGCCTATGCTCATCGGTGAAGCGCACTTCCTCGGCATGCCGGAAGCGGACAGGGCTTTTCCGAAACAGCCATATTGCGCGGTCATAGGCGCTCCGCTGCCCTTCAAGCTCAGAACGATCTTCGACGACATTGTAAATCGCCGTCTGGCCGCCTTCGTCGGCCATCTTATCGATCCGTTCAAGGTCATTGACGATGCGAGCGATATCGAGATCGCTCATTTTGTCGACCGCCTGGAGAAGTGATCGGACGACTTCTGGCTCGGTGGTCTGCCAGTTCACCGCTACTGGCGTCTCAGTGGCGCAGTGAGTGAAATAGTCCTGGAGGGAAAGGACCGAGCTGTTACGGATCACGCGAACGAGGGCTGGCATAGGGGGCTCCTGTGGTCGATGGGCGACCACTGGGCCTGGAGGTATCGGCACGCGGTCGTTCGGTGTATATCGAACACGCGCGTAACCCTCTTATCAAGTACGCCATCGTTCGGCCTATATCGAACAGCGCCGGCCGGGTCCGGCTCATTTTATCATGGGGCACAAATGACCACGTCGCTCGGCGACAAACTCCGGCGGCACCGCCAGGAAAAGGGCTACTCGCTCGACAAGCTCGCTGAAGTCACCGAATCGAGCAAAAGCTACCTATGGGAGCTGGAAAACCGGGATACCCGCAAACCCTCGGCGGAAAAGCTGACCCGAATCGCCCAGGCCCTGGATGTCACCACCGACTATCTGCTGGACGAGTCCGCCACCCCGGACGAGGGGATGATGCGGGAGGCGTTCTTCCGAAAGTTCAGCAAGCTCGATGCCGACGACCGTAAAAAGATCGAGCAGATGATCGATGTCTGGGGGAAGAAGAAGTGAAGCTTCCCGCCACACCGCATGCGTGGGCCATCCATCTCTCCCGGCTGGTGAAGATCTTCCATGACGCACACGGGCTCAACCCCTTTCCGATCAAGGTCGCGCCGCTTGCCATGGAGTATTCGCGTCAGGTGTTTCCGGATGCGCCAATCACGCTCGTCGATGGAATCGATCTGTCGTCCCGTTGCGACGGCATGCTCATCCCGAGTGCTCACGCCCCCGGGGAATGGGGGATCGTCTACAACAAATCCATCCGGTCGCCCGGCCGAATCAATTTTACGCTGGCGCATGAACTGAGCCACTACCTGCTTCACCGCCACATGTCGCCAGCCGGCATTCAATGCAGCAACCGTTCGATGCTCGACTGGCGCTCGGAGCTTGGCGCCATCGAAGCTCAAGCTAATACGTTTGCTTCGTTCCTACTGATGCCGCTGGATGACTTCCGCAGCCAGATTCGGGGAGAAGATATCTCCCTGGATCTGATGCGCCATCTGTCCGATCGGTATGAGGTCTCGATAACGGCTGCGATTCTCAAATGGCTCGGCATCACCGAACGTCGGGCGATGCTCGTGATCGGTAGCAACGGCTTTATCGATTGGGCAAGGTCCAGCGATCGGCTGATGAGGTCGGGCATTTTCTATCGAGCGCGGCAGCAGACCATACCGTTACCTGGTCAATCTCTCGCCGCGCAGCAGGGGGCTGTGGTTGGCGCCTTCGCCGAGGCCGATCACCCGAGAGGGGTCTGGCTTGGCGACGAGGATGTGCGCGAGATGACGATCTTCTCGCATTCGAACGAGATGACCATCTCGCTACTCCTTTATCCGGATGATGCGCCCGACAAGCGATGGGCCAACGAACTCGACGAGCCCAAGGAATGGGATACTTATGATCAATTCGTGGCCGGCAACCACGGTAGTTCGCGATAGAGATTCGTTGCGACATTTGTGGATGTCGAACCGCCTCGGCACAAAGGTCGACATCGCGAATACCGTTTCAGCCCTGGTTATTGCGGCAATCATGGTGATTGCGGCGCCGGCAGTTCGCGCTCAGCATTCCATCGTCGGGACCGCGAGCATCATCGATGGCGACACGATCGAGGTTCATGGCGCGCGGATCCGCATGCATGGCATCGATGCTCCCGAGAGCCGCCAGGAATGCATCCGAGAAGACGGCACATCCTGGCGCTGCGGCCAGCAGGCGGCGCTTGCGTTGTCGGACCGTATCGGCCGCGCCACCGTCCGCTGCGAACCGCGTGATCGCGATCGCTACGGGCGCGTAGTCGCAGTCTGCTTCAAGGGTGCCGAGGACCTGGATCGCTGGATGGTAACTACGGGTTGGGCGGTGGCCTATCGCAAATATTCTCTGGACTACGTCGCCGACGAGGAGCGTGCGAAACGCACCAAGCTCGGTATCTGGTCCGGCAGCTTCGAGATGCCCTGGGACTGGCGCGCGAGGGGGACAAAACATTGAAAGCTTCGCCGAAGCAGGCTCTCCTCATCCTTCTACTACTGACCGCACTCGTCAGTGGCTGCACGGGAATACCGCAGGGCATCGAGCCAGCGCGTCCCTTCGACGTCCAACGTTACAAGGGCGAATGGTTCGAGATCATGCGCCTCGACCACAGCTTCGAGCGCGGACTGACGAACGTGACGGCAACCTACACGCTGCGCGATGACGGGTCCGTCGGCGTGCTCAACAAAGGCTTCGATCGCAAGAACTGCCGCTGGAAGGAAGCCGATGGTCGCGCCGTGTTCCAGGGCAACCGAGATACCGCGAGCCTCTCCGTGACGTTCTTCTGGCCGTTCGCTGGCGGGTACCACGTCTTTGCACTCGACCAGCAGGATTACGGCTGGGCTCTGATATCGAGCCCCTCACGGAACTACCTCTGGATCCTGGCGCGCCAGCCGGACCTATCGACCGACATCAGGAACCGCCTGGTTGATCGGGCGTGCGGCCTTGGCTTTCCGATGGACGATTTGATCCTGGTCGATCACGCCAAACCGGACTGCGCCCCGGGCCAACCTCCTGCAAAATGAAGAGCGCGCACATGAGACAGAAAAAGTCCATCGGTCGAGCGCAACTGCTCAAGCCGGGCCGCGGCAAGCTCGTGATCGTCAACGACAAGATGCAGCGGGACTATCGTTACGTCCTGGCGGAGCCGGTCGGGCGCAATTTTGATCCGGAGTTCAAACCCGAGCTAACACCCAAGGAAATGCTGGCGCTCGGTATCTTCGGCGGTAAGTACATGACCGACTGCCGGAAGGAATTTCCCGCGAGCTGGTTCACGCGCGCCAAGCTCTCGCCGGCAGGAAGAACCAACACCCTCAATTATTTCGGTGTCGATGCGAGCCAGCACCTATCGGTGTGGCGTCGGAACGGTTGGCTTCACGACGACGATCCGCGCGGCTGGTTCCAATGGTATTGCCGCTACTTCATGGGGCGGCGGATGCCCGCGGAGGACAGGCGCCAGATCAAGCGCTGGAAGGCATTTCGACGACACATCGCGCAGATCAGACAGAACTGCGAGCCTGGCGATCCCTTTTGCAGACCGCGCCAACGGCAGGCCTTGTTGCACTGGGCTTACGACAGTCGTATGATCTGAGCGATGCACCAGGGACGATGATGTGGACCCGCTGTTGCCTAAGGACAGCCGCCAAGATAAGTGAATCTGGCTGACGGTTGGGCTACTGATCCAAACGACTGATCCTGACGTATCGGTTCTTGGCTCTTAACAAGGAAGCTAATCATGTTTAAACCTGTTCGAAGGCTTGTCGTGTATTGCTGGGATTTTGTTTTCAACCATGAGGTAAGCCCGCTTCGTCACATTCCTGATGTCGCCATCCGGCATTACGTTTTGCAGGCCCTAGGTCTGACGTGGGCCGTAGCGTTTGCGGCGGCGGTCGGAAGTTACACGTTCTTGGCCGTCAGCATTATCGGCCATGTTGCCTTATTCGCGGCCGCAGCTATCACGGTAACGACCTGGACAGCTGCCACCGCGAAACCTGATCTATTTGTCCGTGCTTCTGTCCGGAAAGGAACTGAAGGTTCCTAAGTTTCACACAACAGTCAGTGATAGTCCCGCCACCGAACGGCTTGATCGCAGGTGGCGCCTTCAAATCAGGGGGAACCCAAAATGTCCGCTACGTTTGAGAAGTTGATGAATGGAGTCGAAGGTGGCTTGGCCCTGCTCCAGGTTTTGGCAGATAACAGTTTCGACTCTGTGTTGATCACTGATGCATCGGCGGAAGGCAAGATCATCTATGCGAACAAGTCGTTCAAGAAACTGACTGGCCACGATCCATCCGAAATCATCGGCAAGACGCCGCGGAGTCTTCAAGGGCCAGGAACGGATTCGAAAGTGATCGCCAGGCTCTCCGACGCGCTGAAGTCCGGTGGCAAATTTGAAGGCAAGGCGATCAACTACAAGAAAGATGGCACCCCTTTCATCATGTTCTGGCGGGTGCTGCCGATCAGAGTTGGCAAGAAAATAACCGCCTGGGTTGCCATCCAGCGCGAGGGGTCGGTTATCTGAAAGGCCACCTTGATGGATCTCAACCATCCGTTGATAGCATGTGGCCCGGACGGGCGAGCCCGTCCAAAGACATGATCGACAGCGGAATCGCTACCCAAGCTGTAGCCGGTCTGTTTCCCTTGACTCTGAGATAACGGGTCAATTATGCGTGTATTGATTGTTGGTGCCAGCAAGGGAATCGGATTGGAAACGACCCGTCAAGCCCTTGAGGCCGGTCATAACGTGCGCGCCTTGGCTCGATCCGCTAACGCAATTGCGGTCTCAAATCCCAGCCTCGAGAAGAAGCGGGGTGACGCGTTGAAGGCTGAGGATGTAGAGGCGGCTCTTGTCGGGGTGGACGTGGTGATACAGACCCTCGGTGTTGGATTAGGGGATTTGTTCCGGCCTGTGAACCTGTTCTCGGACGCGACCCGAGTGCTGATCGCCGCGATGAGAAGCCAAGGTGTCAACCGTCTGATCTGTGTGACCGGTTTTGGCGCTGGCGATAGCCGCGCGAGTATCAGCTGCCTTCAGCGCTTGCCATTCCAGATCGTCTTCGGCCGCGCTTATGACGATAAAAGTTTGCAAGAGAAATTGATCAAGGAAAGCGAACTTGATTATACCATCGTGAGGCCTGGAGTTCTGATCAGTGGACCGCGGACCGGCCGCTACCGGGTTCTTGTTGAGCCCTCTCAGTGGCGCAACGGGATCATCTCGCGCGCGGACGTAGCCGAATTCCTCGTTCGACAGATTGGGGATCAGACGTACATTCGCAAAACGCCGGTGCTGATCAACTGACAATTGGACTTTTAGGAGATCGGCGTGGAGTCAGAGCTTCCCAAATCGACGGTTTATTTTGATGGCTCGTGTTCGCTGTGTAGGGCAGAGATCGGATACTATCGGCGCACGGATCAAGACCGCGCCCTTTGTTTTGTCGATATTTCTGAAACCGGCGCTGTACCTCCGGACGGAATTACCAAAGAGCGCGCAATGAGGCGCTTCCATGTTCGCGCAAGCGATGGGCATCGTCTTTCCGGTGCGGCGGCATTCGCCGAGGTTTGGACTCGTTTACCCAGATGGCGCTGGGCAGCGCGCGCCGCATCCCTGCCGGGCGCCCTGATTGCCCTCGAGTGGGGCTACAGGATTTTTCTTCCAGTCCGACCGTTCATATCTCGACTTTTTGGGCGAGCGCTGCGACTTCAAGCCGCGATCGGCGGAGCCAAGCGCTTGTGACGGGGCAGTCTGAACCCAAAGGCGCAAAGGCTGCCAGGGTTGACCCTGGGTCGTTTCCCCAAGCCGGCGTGGCGGTCGTTTTCGGCGCCGGAGGCGGTATCGGAGGGGCTTTGGTCGAAGCCATCCAGGCCGCAGACAGGTTCAAGCATGTCGTCTCATTCAGTCGCAGCACTTCACCAGCGATCGACCTTCTGGACGAAAGCAGTCTCGAACGTGCCGCAGCACTCGCCGCCGATCAGGGCGAGCTTCGTCTGGTGATTGATGCGACAGGATTTCTCCATGATGATCGCCAGGGACCCGAGAAGAGCTGGCGGCAACTCGATGCGGCCAATATCGCGCGAGCCTTTGCGCTGAATGCGATCGGGCCCGCGCTGATCATGAAGCATGTGCTGCCGCGGTTGCCGAGATCGGGCAAAGCCGTCTTCGCGACGCTGTCGGCCAGGGTCGGAAGCATCGGTGATAATCGGCTGGGTGGCTGGTATTCCTACAGGGCTTCCAAAGCCGCTCTCAATCAATTGGTTCGCACAGCGGCTGTTGAATTGGCCCGTCGATCTCCAGACGCAATCTGCGTAGCCTTGCATCCCGGCACCGTCGCCACGCCACTATCCGCTCCCTTCGCTGCGTCAGGGGCCGACGTTCATACACCCGCAGCAGCGGCCCACCATCTGCTTGCCGTGGTCGATCAACTCACGGCAGACACCAACGGCGGGTTTTTCGACTGGCGCGGCCAGCCAGTGCCTTGGTGATCCAATGGCTCGGATGCGTCGCAAGACTGATCTTCCAACCAAGCTTTGCATGGTTTGCTATCGGCCCTTCGTTTGGCGCAAAAAATGGGCGCGCGACTGGGTGAATGTGAAATATTGCTCTGATCGCTGCCGCGCTGCGTCATCCCGCCCCCCGTCGGGGCCTGGACTGGCCTCGTCATGACTGTCCTGAGAATTATTCTCGGCGACCAGCTGTCTCAGGACCTATCCGCGCTCCACGACCTCGATGTAGGCCGTGACACCGTTCTGATGATGGAGGTGATGCAGGAATGTTCCCACGTCAGGCATCACAAGCAGAAGATCGTGCTGGTGCTGTCGGCGATGCGCCACTTCGCGCAGACCCTCCGGCAGCGCGGTCTGACGGTCGACTATGTAAGCCTCGACGAGCCCGACAATACCGGCAGCTTCACAACCGAGATCCAACGTGCGGTCGCACGACATCGCCCGAGCCGCATGGTGGTGACTGAATCTTCGGAATGGCGGGTCCAGGAAATGCTCGAAGGCTGGGAAGCCCTCACTGGCACGCCGGTTGAAATCCGTTCTGATCATCGCTTTTTCGCGAGCCGAAAAAGGTTCGCTGCCTGGGCTTCCGGGCGCCGCAGCTGGCGGATGGAACATTTCTATCGCGAAATGCGGCGTGAACATCAGCTTCTAATGGAAGGGAATCAGCCGGCAGGCGGCGAGTGGAACTATGACCGTGCGAACAGGAAGAAGCTTCCGGCACAGACTGTTCCACCCGCGAGGCAGCAGTTTTCGCCGGACGAAACAACACAAGCGGTGATGGCTCTCGTCGAACAGTCTTTTCCCGATAATTTTGGTGAGCTTCAAGAATTTGGGTGGCCGGTGACACGGTCTGATGCGCTTCGCGCGCTTGACGATTTCGTCGCACATGGACTGCCGAGCTTTGGCGACTATCAGGACGCTATGAAATCCGGCGCCCCATTCCTCTACCATTCACTGCTCGCGCCGGCATTGAACCTCGGCCTGCTTTCCCCTTTCGAAGTTTGCCTGGCAGCAGAAGCGGCGTGGAGGTCAGGCGAGGCACCCTTGAACGCCGTAGAGGGTTTCGTACGTCAGATCCTCGGCTGGCGCGAATATGTTCGCGGCGTCTACTGGACTTTGATGCCGGGTTATGCGGACCAGAACTCACTTCATGCAACCCGCAATCTGCCGGCGTTCTATTGGTCCGGGGTCACCGACATGCGGTGTCTCCGTGAAGCGATCGGCAGTACGGCGAAACACGCCTATTCCCACCATATTCAGCGGCTCATGGTGACCGGCAACTTCGCCCTGCTGGCTGGTATCGCACCACGGGAAATAGAGCGCTGGTACCTCGCCGTTTACGCCGATGCGTTCGAGTGGGTGGAGATGCCCAACACGCTCGGAATGGCGGTCTTCGCGGATGGCGGGCAGATGGCCTCGAAGCCGTATGCCGCTTCGGGAGCCTATATCGACCGGATGTCTGATTTTTGCGCTGGCTGCACCTATGACGTGAAGCAGAAAACCGGTCCAAAGGCATGCCCTTTCAATTACCTATACTGGGCCTTTTTGATCCGACAGAAAGACAGGCTTTCAGATAACCCGCGGATGGCGATGCCTTATCGTATGCTTTCCGAATGGCCGCAAACACGCGAAGCAGAGGTAGTCGCCGAGGCAGACACCTTTCTCGATCAACTCGATTGAAATCATGCCAAGCTGGCCGGCCATTGCCGCTCTTCACCGGAAGGTGGCACGAAGCAACCGCGAATGTTGCTAGGCAATGCTTCTTTCGAAGCTGCGTGTGTCAACGCCGGAGACACACTGCATCGGTACGCCGGAGTAAAGATGCATCAGTGAGGCTGGCAGGAAGGCCCCCCGCGGGGGGCCTTCCTGCGTTTCGCGATCAGGTTTGGCTGGCGTCGTCGGGGGCGTTACGGGAGCGCCGCCTGCTCTGTTTTAGCCTGTAGCTGTC
>CAMDPA010000178.1 GCA_945903565.1 Devosia equisanguinis
GTCTGCCCTTCTTGGTCCGATGATCCGGGATAGCTTCGAGGGCTTGGAACAAGGTCAGCGCGTTCATCGGTGGTCTCCGTCGGGCGGAGACCGTTAGAACTCTGTTCGCGCCGCCATCATACGCGGTGAATTGAATCACCCTGGGAGGGGAGGACGTAGGTGGTGGAAAGTGTAACGCGCGCCGGCATTTCCCCTCAGCGTCTTGGAGCGGCGTCGCTTGGCTTCGCCAACGAGAGGCTACGCGCCTCTCGTGCTCTCCCGGCAGGGGCGTGGCCCCTGCACCCTGCCTTACCCCAGCTTCAGCGTCACCGGATCGAACAATTCCTCGACCGTGAAGCGGCGGGTTATCAGGCCTTGCTCCAGCGCGAACTCGATGATCTGGGCGATGGTCTTCCGGTTGGCTTCGAAGCCCATGGGCAGGAGATCGACGCCTCCGGCCAGCAGGGGATTGGCTTTCTTGGACTCGCCGATCATTCGGTAGACTTCGCGCACCACATCCGGGCGGTCGCGCGGCAGGTCGGCGCCCATCACGAGGTAGTGGTTGACCGGCACGACGCCCTTGCGGCGGAACCAGTCGAGCGCGGCGGTGTGCGGATCGGGGATCAGCGTCTTGACCTTGGGTTCGCCCTTGATCTCCGCGCCGATGATCGCGGCATCGAACGCGCCCGCGACAAGCATCTCCTCGACCGTGCGCTGGCCGGGATCGAACGGGATCACGAAAGCGGGGTCCTTGATCTCGATGGGATGGGGCGGGTCATAGCTCGTCCAGCGGATCTTGGACAGATCGACATCGTATTCGTGTTTGAGGATGCCGCGCACCCACAGCGCCGTGGTCTGCGAATAGCCGCGCAAGCCGACCAGCTTGCCTTCCACATCCCTCGGCTTCATCTCGCCGTTCTTCGTGTTGTAGGAGATGCAGTGATGCTGAAACCGCGACAGGATCGGGGCTGGAACCATCACCAACGCCTTGCCGGCCTCGCGCGCCTGCAGGAACGACACGACCGCGAGCTCGCTGATGTGGAACTTAGCGTCGCGGATCAATGGCTTGAAGCCCTGGTTCGCGATCTTGGGGCCGGTGAACTGGATTTTGACGAGGTCCGACGCGATCTCGCCCGCGCGCAATGCCTTGGTGTTCAGGTACTCCATGATGTTCGCGTCGAGCGTCACCGGGCCTGATTTCGGAATAGGACTGGCCATGTCTGATCTTCCTTCGTGGCTCGAGGTCAGCCCCCCGGGGCCGAACCGTTGTCGCTCGAATTGAATGTGTTGCGGCCGGAGGTCTGCCCCCGGGATTTCCGAACTATACCGCCGGCTTGCCCGTCTCGGCCACCCGCTTCAGCCGGGCGAGTTGCTGGTTGAGAATGCTGTTGAGCATCTTCTTGCCCAGGAACAGCATGAACCGGCCCTTCCACGTCTTCGGCTTCACGTCGCAGCCGTAGTCGAGCACCGTCCAGTCCTCGTCGCCTTCGACGTGATAGACGACATGGATCGCGAACGCCTCCGGCAACAGCAGCACGCCGAGCAGCTTGCCCGGCTGGTACTCGGTCACCTCCCCCTCGTAGGAAGAGATCGTACCGTTCTCGTTCATTTCCTGGATGAAGCGGGTGCCAACCAGATAGTCCCTTGGCTTGCCATTAGGGTAGCGCGTGGAGACGATATTCGGCATCCACAACGGCAGCTTGCTGTCGTCGTCGATGAGGTCCCAGACCTTGTGGACGGGGGCGTTTACGCGGAGGCGGCGGGTCTGGCGCATGGATCTCTTGGTATGCAGGGGACGGTGAGTGGTCACAGCCGCTGGGACTGGCCCGCCGAGACTGGCCCTGTCAACCCTTATCGCCCGCCAGCTTGTTGTAGCGCTCGATCACGTCCTTCGGCGTCGCTGCTGCGCGCTTGAGCAGGCCGAGGATCGCCTCGCCATCGATCGGGCTGATCTCGAGCTTGATGCGGGCGGCTTCATCGAGGAACGCCTGGTCCTTCACCATCGACGCGTAGGCAGCGCGCAACGCGGCGGCGCGGTCGGCGGGAATGCCGGGAGGGGCGGCGGTCGGCAGCGCCATTTCGAATGGCAATTCGGCCAGCTCGATCAACTGGCGTGCCGTGGCGTCGGCTGCCAGCTCGCGGCCGGTCGGCACGTCGGGCATGTCCTTATGCCTGACCGCGCGGCCGAATTGGATGATCGGCAGCAGCTTCTTTCCTTGCCACAGGTCCGGCTGGCCTGCCTGCACCGACCAGAAGCCGATCACCTGACCGTCGAGCTCACCGCGCTGTTGGGCGAGCATCATCGGCGCCGCGCCGGTATAGCCTCGGATCACCTTCACGTTCAGGCGCAGCACGTCGCGCGCGATCAATGCGAAGGTGAGGTTCGTCGAGCCGGAGCGGTTGGCGCCAAGGCTCACCTCCATACCGCCGGTCTTGATGTCGGCCACGCTGCGCGCCTTGTGGGCCGCGTTTATCAACAACAGATAGGCGTCGTTGCCATACGATGAGAGACTGCCAAGCCAGGTGAACTTCAGCGGATCGAACTTGGCGTTGGCGTCGCCGGTCAGCGCGAGCAGAGGGATCGCGCGCTCCATCATCGAGATGACGCTGCCGTCCTTCTCCGCCGAGTTGTAGAGCACGTTGGCGTTGGCGAGCCCGCCCGCGCCCGGCTGGTTCTGCACCACGATGTTCGGCTTGCCCGGCAAGTGCTTGGGCAGGAACCGGGCCACCAAGCGACCGGAGATGTCGTTGATGCCGCCGGGCGAGGTCGGCACGATGATGGTCATGCCGCGACTGGCGTAGAACTGCTCGACGGTTTGGGCCGTGGCAGGCAGGGGGAGGGCGAGCGCCAGCACGAAGGCGAGCAGCATTCGAAAATGGGTCATTGCAACGATCCTCTCAGCGGCCAGAGAGAGGGTCAGCCCCGCAGGGTCTGACCCTTTCCGAACGATCAGCCCTTGATCGCCTTTTCCATGAAGTCGGGGCGCAGGGCGATCTTCCAGTCGGGGATCTTGGCGATCTTCTTTTCGCGCAGCAGGATCTCGGCCTGCTCCTGCATGTAGGGCTGGATGTCGCGCGGGAAGCCGGGGTTGACGTCGACCTTCGCGAGCGCCTTGGCCATCGCGTCTTTCGACATCGTGTAGCCCTTCGACGTGTAGTACGTGAGGATCACGTCGATAGCCTTGCCGGGGTCGGACTTGAACGTCTTGCCGGCCTCCAGCCACGCCTTGAGATAGGACACGATCAGGTCCGGGCTCTTTTCCACGAACTCGGGCGTGGCCGCCATGAACACCGGCATCTTGTCGACGTCCCAGTAGTCCATGATCGTGGTGGCGATGCCGTCGGCCTCGGCGATCTGGTTGTAGGGCTCGACGTTGACCATTGCGTCGACCGTCTTGGCGGCCATCGCGGCGACCATGTTGTTGACGTCCATCCGGATTTCCTGGAAATCGCCCTTCTTGAGGCCGGCCTTGGGCGCGATCTGGTCGACGAACACATTGCCGATCGAGGAGCCCGTCTGGTTGGCGACTTTCTTGCCCCTGAGATCCTCGATCTTGGTGATGTTGAGTTCCTTGCGCGCCATCACCCGCACGGTCTTGCCGACGTGCTCGATCAAGGCAATGGCGATCAGCCCACCCTTGTCGCTGCCGATGATGAAGGACTGGCCGGCGTAGGTGCCCAGATCAACCTGGCGCGCGACCTGCTGCTGCATCGTCAGGTTGCCGGAGGCGACGGCGAATTCCTGGAACTTGATACCTTGCTTCTCGAGCAGGCCCGACTTCATCAGGTAGTAGGTGGGCATGCCCCAAATGTTGGTCTGGTAGCCCTGGCGCAGCGTCGCTGCCTGGGCGAGCACGGGCGACGAGCCGAGGCCGAGCACGATGAGGCCCGCGCCGGTGCCTGCGAGCGCCTCGCGGCGGGTGATGTCGATTGGGTTTCTGCTCATGGCTTCCTCCTCAAAGAGTTTTCGTTGCGTCTCGACGTCCAGTGTTTGGATTCACTTGCGTTGATGGAACTCGCTCACGGTCTCCCACGCTACCGTCTGCAGGAAAGCAGCGGTTGCGGGGTCGAGGCCAGCCGTGAACTTCAATCCAACCGGCGACTTGTTCTGCAGCGTGGCGTAGATCGTGACGGCTGCGAGATATGTTCCGGCAGGACTGGGGTGACGCTTGTCCGGCGCATAGAGGTTCAGGTCGGGACGCTTGCCAACGGAGCGGGAGAAGGCGAGACCGGCGGGGATCACGAGCGCCTTGTGGGCATTTCCGGCACGAACATACGCCTCGGCGAGTTCGGCCGTCATCTCGGGCTTGTCGGCATAGGCCCACGACATGAACAGCACGGGTTCGGCGCCATGCTTGCGGATGATCGCAGTGTTCGACTTGGTATACTCCTCGAACACCTTGGAGAGCTGCGGATGGATCGGGCACTGGCTGCAGTCCATGATTACAGCGACTTCAAAAAGCTTGTCGATCTTGTTGAACACCACGTTGTTGTTGGCGTCGAAGGAGTAGCGCCCGATAGCGTTGGGGCGAAAATATGCTTCAACGTCGTGCCAGTCGATACCCGAACCACTGATTGTCGCCATGGTCGCGCGGAACCGATTGGTTGGCTCCGCCGACCGTATGAGGTTGAGAACCTGACTGTGAATGCCGTTGTTGAAATAAAAGAAGCTGTTGCCGATGAAGATCGCCGAAGCAGGGGCGCCGCCTGAGAAAACGGTTACGGAAGGTTTGGATTGAGCCAAAGCGGCCAGCGGATGCAGCGCCACGCTGGCGAAAAGGCACATTGCCATCGAGCGCAGCCGGCGCAGAATGCAGGCAGTCATTTTAGTCCCTCCATCATATCTCACCGGCATGCTCACTCAATGCGCGCCTTGGACCTGGCCCAGCTCCCTCAGTAGCAGCTTCTGTCCTTCGAGAAATTCCACGCTCAGTGGGTCACGTGGGCGCGATAGCGTAATGGGGACCACGGCTTTCATGCGACCGGGATGGGGACTCATCACGATTACGCGGTCGGCAAGATACACGGCTTCGGCGACGTTGTGGGTGACGTACACGACCGTCTTCTTGGTCTCGCGCCAGACTTCGGCGAGCAGCTTCTGCATGTCGTCGCGGGTGAGGGCGTCGAGGGCCGCGAACGGCTCATCCATCAGCAGCACGGACGGATTGTAGGCCAGCGCGCGGGCGATCGCGACGCGCTGCTGCATACCGCCGGAGAGATGATGCGGATAGGAGTTCGCGAACTTCTCGAGCTTGACGAGGCGGAGCTGCTCCATCGCGATCTCGGTGCGCTCGGCCTTGCCGACGCCTTTCATCTCGAGCCCGAACGATACGTTGCCGAGCGCGGTGCGCCACGGGAAGAGCTGGGCGAAATCCTGGAACACGACGCCACGATCTGTGCCGTGGCCGGTCACGGGTTTGCCACCGATTGAAATTTCTCCGCCCGTCGGTTTCAGGAAACCTGCGATGATGTTGAGCATCGTCGACTTGCCGCAGCCGGACGGGCCGACGAGGCAGACGAACTCGGACTGCGCGATCTCGAAGCTGACGTTGTCGACTGCATGCACGGCGCCGGCCGGCGTGTCGTACGTCAAGCTGACGCTGCGCACCGCGATGTGTGTCATGCTCCTCCCCAGGCCCCCTCGGTCCCCAACCGTTCTTTTGAAGTGGACACTATACGAGAAGTTCCGGGGTGCCTATTAGTGCCGTCGGTCATTGCTGGCACGCGTCCAGATCGCCTTCGGGGAATACGCCTATGTATCGCTTCAAGACGGGTCCGGCTGCCGCACTTGCGGCGCTGGCAGGCCTCACCGGGTTCGCTTCGTCTGCGACGGCACAGAGCTTCCCCAGCAAGCAGATTACATTGATCGTGCCTTATGCGGCGGGCGGTACGGGCGACATCGTCGGGCGGATGGTGGCAGACAAATTGACGGTGGCGCTCGGCCAGTCCGTGGTGGTGGAAAACCGCGCCGGTGCGACGGGTTCGATCGGCACGCGCGCCGTGGTGACGGCAACGCCCGATGGCCACACGCTGCTCGTCGGCCAGACCGGCGAAATCGCGATCACGCCGAACTGGGGCAAGGGAACTGGCTATCATCCCGACAAGGATCTGGCGCCGGTCGCGCTTGCCACGGTCGTACCGCTGGCGCTGGTGTCGCCGTCGTCGGCCGGGTTCAAGACGGTCGCTGATCTCGTCAAGTCCGCTGCCGACAAGCCGATCACGTTCGCATCGGCGGGTACGGGTACGCCGGGGCACTTCTCGGGCGAACTGTTGAAGCTCAAGACCAAAGCGAACATGGCGCACGTGCCCTACAAGGGCGCCGGCCCAGCGCTGAATGATCTGCTCGGCGCACACGTGCAGTTCTTCTTTTCGGGATTTCCAGCGGCCAATCCGCACGTGAAGGCGGGCACGCTGACGTTGCTCGGCGTGTCCTCGGGCAAACGTTCGGCGAGTGCGCCCAACATTCCAGCCGTCGCGGAGACCCCGGGACTGCAGGGTTTCGACATCACATTGTGGCAGGGTTTCTTCGCGCCGCGCGGAACACCTGCGGACGTCATCGCCAAGCTCAATACCGAAATCAACAAGGTGCTCAACGACGCCGACATGAAGGCCAAGCTGCTGGCGCAGGGCGCAGAGCCCATGCCGCTGTCGGTCGCCGAGTTCACTGCCTTCACGCAGGCGGAGGGCCAGAAGTTCGCCGGCATCATCAAGGACATCGGCCTGCCCGCGCCTTGAAGCGGTGGCCCAAACCGCTCAACGCGGATAATCTAGGCAAAGACATCCCCAAGGAGGACCACGCGCCATGGCCAGTTTCACGTTCGACCACATGCATATCCGCAGCACCGATGTGGATGCGACTGCCGCTTGGTTCGAGCGCATCTTTGGTGCGGAAGTCATCCGCACGATGCAGCAGGGCAAGCCGCGCGTCGACCTCAAGCTCGGCGGCGCCGATATCTTCATTGCGCCCGCCGGCCCCGGCTCAGGCACCCATCCAAACCCTGCCAATCCCTATATTGGCCTCGATCATTTCGGCCTCACCGTGAATGGGATCGACAAGGTTGTCGCCGATCTCAAGGCCAAGGGCGTAACATTCACGGTGGAGCCGCACGAGGTTCGCCCGGGCACGCGCATCGCGTTTCTAAAGACGCCGGATGGCGTGCTGATCGAATTGCTCGAGCGTTCGTAGAATCGGGTGTTGAGGGCAACCGCCAGCGTCGCGAGCGTTTATGAGGGAGGCAAATCCATGTCGATGATTTCAGCCGCTTTTCGTTTGGTGGGCCTCGCCATGCTCGGCGTGGCAATGACGGCGTTCGGCTTCAATGGCAAGGTCGCCGCTCAATCTGTTTCGCCACCACCGTCGCAGATGAAGAAGGTCGCTGACGACCTTTATTTCTGGTTCGACTTTGCCGGCACCAACTCCATCGTCTGGGCAACCAATGAAGGAGTGCTGGTCATCGACACCCAGCCCCACCCCGCCCAGGCGCGCACGTTGATCGCGGAGATCCGCAAGATCACCGACAAGCCCATCAAGTGGGCGTTCAATACCCAGGTTCACGGCGACCACTTCCTGGGTAATTCCACCTTCAAGAAGGAAGGCGCGACGATCATCGCCAACGCGCACGCCGCCTACCTGATGGAGCGCTACTACGAAAAGGACGTGGCGCGCAGGCGGCCCGGCTTCGAGAAGGCGGGCCTTGATCCCAAGGAGGCGACGCTCGTCTTGCCCGACAAGACGTTCGAAGATGAACTGGTGATCACGATGGGCGGCCGCCAGGTGCGGTTGTTCTATCCGGGCCCGGGGCAGGATCCAGGCGCATCCTACGCCCACTTCCCGCACGCCAAGGCAGTAGCGACGTCGGGAACGCTGACACCGAAAAGCGTGTCGAACCTGATGTACACACCCTCGATCGACGGCTGGATCAAGGTGCTGCGACAGCTGCAGGCGATGGACGTCGACACCTACCTGCCCGGCCATGGCGATCTCGGCAAGAAGTCCGATATCGAAGACACAATCAACTTCCTGACGACGCTGCAACAGGAAGTACGCGCGGCGCGAGCCAAGAACACACCGCTCGCCGAAGCGCAGAAGACGATCACCCTCGACGCTTACAAGAGCTGGCGCAACTACGGCCGCATGACCGACTATGTGCGCAATGTCTACGTGCTCGAGGAGACCGGCAAGCCGGAATACTGGATTAACGGTTGGGAACGGAAGTAGCTCCGCCGCCCATGAAGCATTAGCGCGCGCGTTGACAGCGCGTGCCGGCTGTTGCCTATGGGCGCCAGCAATTCCAGGAGACGCTCACATGACATTGACCGCCGTGAAGGCCGGAGCTTTCACCCACCATCTGCATCACACGAGCCCCGATCCCGAACGTCTCGCGAAATTCTACGCTGACACCATGGAAATGACCGCCGAAAAGCACGGCGCGGGCTGGCTCGTGCGCGGTCCCGGACGGCGGATGATCTTCACCAAGGGCGCCGTCAACGGCCTCGGCCACATCGGCATGGGCGTGCGCGACAAGGAGTCGGTGCTCGACCTCAAGGTGCGCGCCGAGACGGAAGGGCTTTCGCCCAAGCTGTTCGGCACGGAGTTGTTCTCGGCCGGCGCGTTCTCAGTCACCGATCCCGACGGCAACCTGATCGTGTTCGGGCACGCGCCGGAGGAAAAGCCAGTCAAGGGCGTGCGCGGCCCATTGCAGCACGTGACATTCGCGACGCAGGACATCGCGCGGTTCCAGGCGTTCTACGTCGACAAGCTCGGCTTCGCCGTTTCCGACACCGTGATCCGCCAGCCCGACGGCAAGGTGATGACGGTGTTCATGCGGTCGAACCACGAGCACCACACCATCGGCGTGTTCTTCCAGAACCGCACCGGCGTCGACCACCACTCCTACGAGGCGGGCGAGTGGGGCGTGATGAAGGACTGGTGCGATCGCTTCGGCGACCGCCATATCAAGCTTGACTGGGGCCCCGGCCGCCACGGCCCGGGCAACAACCTGTTCGCGTTCATCACCGACCCCGACGGCAACTGGATCGAGATCTCGGCCGAACTCGAGATCATCTACGACCGCCCGGCAAAGGTGTGGCCGCACGAGGAGCGGACGTTGAACTTGTGGGGCATGAGTAAGCTGCGGGCGTGAAGGCGCACGTCAGGCACCGATCCTCGGCGGCACGATCCCGGGCACTGCGCGAAGCGTGAAATCGCACTCCGTCATTTCGTACGTCGAAAATGTGCAGTGCACCAAACTGTTTGACATTGGTTAGTGGAGAGGCCAAGTTACGATCGTTCCAATCACAGCAGGAACGGGCTATAACCTCATGCTACAACACACTAATTCTTTATTCGGCAGGGACCCACCCGTGATTGCAGTTCCACCGTGGGTGCACCGTGCCATGCGCTTTTTGGCACGCAACAGGCTGATACTCTTGCCCTTGTTCGTCGGGGCGGTTGTTGTGGCGGCGGTCGGTGCCCTCCTGTCTCGGCCGGTCTACGAGGTAACGGCCACAATTGCGCTCAATCCTGACCAACTTTCCAGCCGCGAGGATAAGTCTTTCGGGCGCCCTCGGCCGGAGCAATTGGCACGGCCGCAGATGGTGTTGCTGGAAAGCGAGAGCGTCGTCAGGAAGGCAATCGAGACCGTCGGCACAGAACGGCTGTTTCCGAGGCTTGCTGCGAAGTGGGCCCGGTCAAATCAACAAGCAGACGACGCACAGACAGGGCCTCCGACGCGCCGATTATTCGGACAGAATCTGACGCCTAAGGACGAGACCTTCGTAGCTGCGCGCAAGGCGATCCAAGTACGCTCGGAGCCGAATACCGAGATGATCCGGATCTTCTTCCGCCACGAAAATCCGGCCTTGGCCGTCGAGTTCACTAGAGCGCTTTCCACTTGATGTGAATCAAAACAGTTACAGGGGATTCCCTCGGACGCGCAAATCAGATTCGGATTCCACCGGCAGCAACGGCGGGGATCGCGATGGCGAAGGGATACTCGAAAGATCTCAGGGTGCGGGCCGTCGC
>CAMDPA010000179.1 GCA_945903565.1 Devosia equisanguinis
TGCGCAAGGGCGCGGCCCGCACCGTGAAGGCGCTGATGAAGCTGATCGGCCGCCTCATCAAGACGTTTGCACCCGACGAGTGCGCGAACTACTTTCGCCACGCCGGATACGGGTAGCGACCCAGATCAGGTGGAAAATGCTCTAGTGTCCCGAACCCGAAGTTCGCACTCACTCTGCGACAAGGTGGGTTGCGAACTTCGGGTTCATAAGGGACACTAGAAGCTTGAAGTTTCTAGTGTGGCTTTGTTTCGGAAGTTCCCTCTTCGCTCGCGGGAAGTGGTGGGGACCTTCCGAAACGCCACACTAGAGCATTTTCCGGTTGGGTTGGCGCAAGGCTTTTTTTCCTCCCCCCTTGCGGGGGAGGTGCCCCGAAGGGGCGGAGGGGGGAGCCGTAAGCACTGCCGGTGCCGCTTTCCCCCCTCCGGCGCTACGCGCCACCTCCCCCGCAAGGGGGGAGGAGAAGCCGCACCGTCATCCGCAAATAGCAGCGGTTATTCTTGCGCGGCGCCTAAGCCGACGTCTGGAAACACGCCCTGTGCGCAACGCAGGGCTCTCGCGCGATGCCACGCTGGCGTGAACCGGCACGGCGTGTAAGCTCGCGCTGCAATCAGGCACGGCAGGCACGGGGCGCGGATGGGCAAAGAGGCAGCCAAGGAAAGTAACGCGCTGCCCGGTCCGATCGAGCGCCTTCGGCTCGCCGGGCGCGCGCGCTGGGAGGCGATGCCGCCGAATGCACGTGGTGCAGTGCTGGTCTCGCTCGGTTCGCTCACGCTCGTCGTGATGGCCGTGATCGTGAAGCATCTGGGCTCGCGGTTGCCGAGCTTCGAGATGCTGTTTTTCCGGTCGTTCATCGGCTTTCTGCTGGTGCTTCCCGTCTTCTGGTCCAATCCGTTCGAGCCCTTCCGCACCAAGCGGCCGATGATGCATCTGGCACGCGGCGCGGCCGGCGCGCTCGGCAATGCGTGCTTCTTCTGGACCATCACCCACATGCTGCTCGCCGACGCGATGGCACTGCAGTTCTCCCGTCCCTTGTTCATGATCCCCTTGGCGATGATTTTCCTGGCCGAGGTCGCCGGTGCAAAACGCACGACTGTTGCGGTCGTCGGCTTCCTCGGCATCCTGCTTTATTCGCGTCCCTTCTCGGCGGGCTTCGACCCCGGCGCCTTCATCGGCGCGCTGGGTGGGTTTGCGGGCGGGCTGGTCGTCATCTGCATCAAGCGCCTATCGAGCACCGAGCCGACACGCGTCATCATGTTCTACTACGCGTTCTGGAACGCGCTCTTCGCGGCGATTCCGACCTTCTGGGTATGGGTGACGCCGACCGGCTACGAGTTCGTGCTGCTGGTGATGATTGGCATCCTCGGCATCGGCGGACAGGCGCTGATGACGCACGGCTTCACGCTGGGCGATACGACGGCGCTGGTGCCGCTCGACTATTTTCGCATTGTCTATTCCGCCTTTGCCGCCTACCTGATCTTCGGCGAACTGCCCGACGAGTGGAGCTTCGCCGGCATGGCCTTGATCGTGTCGGCCTCGCTCTATCTCGTCCTGACGGAAAAGAAACGGACAAAAAAAGGGGAGTAGGGAGTGGCGAATGGGGAGTAGGAAGTGAAGTCGACGATCCAACGTCACCCCCACTTATCCGATTATCTTTTCTACTCCCTACTCCCTACTCCCTACTCCCTATTCGCCACTCCCCTCGTTCAACGCGGAGCAAGATCAAGTGCGCATCGAAGCCATCAAGGTCGGCAACAATCCGCCTGAAGACGTCAACGTCATCATCGAGGTGCCGATCGGCGGCGAGCCGATCAAGTACGAGATGGACAAGGCGGCGGGAACGCTGGTCGTCGACCGCTTCCTCTACACGCCGATGCGCTATCCCGGGAATTACGGGTTCGTGCCGCACACGCTGTCGGAGGACGGCGACCCCATCGACGTCGTGGTGGCAAACACGCGCCCGATCCTGCCCGGCGCCGTCATCAACGTGCGCCCGATCGGCGTGCTGATCATGGAGGACGACGCCGGCGGCGACGAGAAGATCCTGGCCGTGCCCTCGCCCAAGCTGACACAGCGCTATGCGAAAGTGCTGAACTACACCGACCTGCCGCCGATCACCGTGCAGCAGGTCCAGCACTTCTTCGAGCACTACAAGGACCTCGAGCCCGGCAAGTGGGTGAAGGTCAAAGGCTGGGGCGACGCCGCCAAGGCCAAACAAATGATCCTGGAAGCCATCGAGCGCGCAAAGAAGAAGGGGTAGGTCGCCCCCTCACCCCTTCGCCTGCAACACCCGTCCCGCCACAGCATCCAGCTTGGCGACGAGACCGGGATCGCGGGCTTCCGGCGCGGTGATCAGCGCAACGTCGAGCGCGCGATCGGAGCCGATCGGGCAGGGCACATGCGCGCGCGGCATGTCGCGGGCCAGCCGCAACACGAGGCGCTGCGCCATCGCCGTGTTGCCCTGCATGACCTTAATCACCGCCGCCACGTCCACATGCGTATGATCGTCGTGCCAGCAGTCGTAGTCGGTGATCATGGCGACGGTCGCGTAGCAGAGCTCGGCTTCGCGGGCCAACTTGGCCTCGGGCATATTGGTCATGCCGATCACGTCGCAGCCCCAGCTCCGGTACAGGTTCGATTCCGCGCGGCTAGAAAACTGCGGACCTTCCATCACCAAGTACGTGCCGCCGCGTTTGTAGGGAATGCTCTCGCCCTTGGTCGCCGCCTCGACCATGTCGACCAGCGCCGGGCTGACCGGGTCCGCCACCGAAACATGCGCGACGAGGCCATTGCCGAAGAAGCTCTTCTCGCGTGCAAACGTGCGGTCGATGAACTGGTCGACCAGCACGAACATACCCGGCGGCAATTCCTCGCGGAACGATCCGCATGCGGAAATCGAAACGAGATCGGTGACACCGGCCCGCTTCATCGCGTCGATGTTGGCGCGGTAGTCGATGCCGCTCGGCGACAGGCGATGCCCGCGACCATGGCGCGGCAAAAAGCGGATCGGCAGGTTCCCGCCAGGCCCCGCGATCTCAGCGAACAGGATCTGGTCGGATGGCGCCCCCCACGGACTTGCGACCGTTTCCCAGCGCGGATTCTCCAGACCCGGCAGGTTGTAGAAACCGCTGCCGCCGATGATGCCGAGAACGGTCTTGGTCATGATTGTCCTTGTGGGGAGTTCGCAGGCAGACTGATTGTCAGGCTGGCCGGACCTGTCAGCTCGCCGCGCGGCGCTTGAGTTCCTTCAGCGCGATCAGCAGCTCGGCGGCGACCCAGGGCTTGTTGCGAACCGACCGCGTCAGCAATTCGGAGCCGACAAGCCGCTCGAACCAGGCGAGCGCCTTGGCCCGCTGCCAAGCGGTACCATTTTTGTAGGCACTCAGAGTTCCCATCACCACCCATGGCAGCTTGATGTGCCGGGTGCGGTCGTTGATCGGCGGGCCACTGGGAAATGAGACCGTGCCGTCGGACTGCTCGATATCGTCACTCTCGAGCATGCTGCCGTCGAGTGCCTCGAGCCAGGCGCGATCGATGGTTTGCATATCATCGCCGCGCGAGTGCTTGTGCAGCGCGAAGAGAACAAGACCAGAGATGCTGAGCGAGCGAAAGCTGTCGCTGCTCATCGGATAGTCCTGCCAGCGCGGGATGCGGTCCAACTTGTTCCGCTTCAGCCAGACGAGCCCGCGCGAGATCGCGAGATCGATACGGCTCGCCTGCTGTTTGTCCTTCTCGAGTTCCGCCTTCTTGTTGGTCGCATATTCGCCAAGTGCGAGCAGCGCCCAGGCGGTAGCATACGCGGAAGCGTTCGATGCGCTGTCCGTCAAAGGATGCAGGGGCCACCACCCCTCCTGCTTCTGCGCGTTGAGCAGAAACTCCGGCCCCAGGCTGTCAGGGAGGGGGCCCGTCTGGCTGAGCGAAAACGTCACCCAACTCGTCGCGGCCACGTGCGGCGGCGTTTGGGGGAACTCATGCCAGAAGCCACACTCGGGCGCCGCGAGTCCAGCGAGGGTCTGCACCAGCTTCGGCCGGTCGAATGGGTGCAGTCCGTGCACCGCCAGGGTCGTCTGGGCCAGGACCCAGGCGCGGAACCCCTGCTGGACTTCCCACGGCTTTTTCAGCTCACCATCGATCTGGCTGCCGAACTCGCGGATCAGCCGGTCGAGGCGGAGCAGCGCGTCTTGCGACATCTCGATCTTGTCGGTGGCCTCCCCCGGAAGCCGAAAGTAAACTTGGACAGGTGCGATCTTGGCATACCAATCGCCGGGCGAACGGGCGACGTCCTGGCCAAGCACGCCCATGATGCCGGCAACGCCCGCGATCACGACCTTGCCGAGCCACGGCATCCCTGAGAAAAACCGACCAATTCCACTGAAGAAACCCATGGTGACGGTGCCTATTCCTTGCGACTGTTCCAGGTCTCACATCTCGATGGGATCGCCCCCCGAGCGGTTCCACTGCATCAGCGCGTGCGGCGGAGCCCAGACAATCTCCCCTGTGAAATCGACCGTTCTTGGGCAACGACAGTGCCACTCGCCATGAGCGCCAGACAACCTGCGCCCGGGTGTGGTGTCAAGGCCACGGGCTGGTGATCTGACGTGGCGTTGTGCAGGGGGAAACCTGCTCGTCCCCAACTCAACAGGCCGAAACGCACAAGGGCCCCGCGTGGGGCCCTTGGCTTGTATAGCCTTGCAAGCAAGACTCGATCAATGCACCTCGCGCCACAGGCGCTTCTTGGCGATGAACAGCAGGATGGCGGTCACGAGCAGATAAAGCAGCACCTGCCAGCCCATGTTCTTGCGCTCGTCGTGGGTGGGATCGGCCGCCCAGAACAAGAACGCCGTCACATCGGCGGCGTAGCTCGACTGCGTGGTCGGCGCGCCGTCGGCGTACTTGAGGCGGCTGTCGTTGGGGCTCAGCGGCGGGAACATGCTGATCTGATGACCGGGGAACGATGCGTTGTAGTGCATCCCCTGCGCCATGGCATTGCACGTGTCGGGCTTGCCGCCCTCGCCCTTGTCGACGGTCGCGCAACGCACGACGGACTTCTCGTCCTTCACATCGGTCTCGGCGACGCTCACCAGCCTGCCGCTGGTCAGCCGATAGGCCGGCGCCTTTTCCTTGTAGCTGGTCAGCAGCGCATACAGGTAGTCCGCGCCGCCTTCCTGGTAGCCGGTCGCGACGTCCTTGAGCATCGAGATCGGGTGATACCACAGCGTACCCGTGTACTCGACGTTGCGGCCTTTCGCGATCAGCGACAGATCCGGCGGCATGGAGCCACCGTTGCGCGCCCGCGCCTGCACTTCATTCTTGTAGGGACCGGGGATACGGTCCGACAACCGGCCCGCGCGCTGCGCCGACTCGCCGTTGGCGTCGAGATCGTCGATCTTGTAGGTGGCCGCCAGCGAGCGCACGCCGGCCTCGGGAAACTCCGGCCCGCCCTTCTGCGACAGGTTACGGAACGCGATCCGCGACAACCCGTGGCACGTCGCGCACACCTTCTCGTAGACCATGAACCCGCGCTGCAGCTGGTTCTTGTCGAAGTGGCCGAACGGGCCGCTGAACGACCACTTCTTGCGCTCGATCGCGATGCCATCGCCGGCCGCCATCACGGGGCCACTGAACACCGCGCCGAACGCCGCCGCGCCAAGCACCAGTCCAAGCGTAATCTTTTTCATTGTCATATCGCCTCGCCCCCTCGCTCAGCGCTTTTCTGGTGCAGCAGCAGCCGTCGCGGTGGCACCGGCCCCGCCGCCTTTGCCCAGCACCGCTTCCGTGATCGAGCGCGGCAGCGGCTTAGGCGTCTCGATCAGGCCGACGATCGGCATGACGAGCAGGAAGTGCACGAAATAGTAGATCGTGAAGAACCGCGACCACCAAACGTACGCACCTTCGGCCGGCTTGGCGCCGAGATAGCCGAGCGCCAGGCAGGTGAACACGAAGAACCAGAAGAACCAGCGATAGATCGGCCGGTACTTGGTCGAGCGCACGCGGCTCATGTCGAGCCACGACACGAACGCCAGGATCGCGACCGCCGCGAACATCAGCAACACGCCGCCGAGCTTGGAAGGCACCGCGCGCAGGATTGCGTAGAACGGCAGGAAGTACCACTCCGGCACGATGTGCGGCGGCGTCACCAGCGGATTGGCCGGCACGTAGTTGTCGGCATGGCCAAGATAGTCCGGCGCGTAGAACACGAACCAGGCGAACAGGATCGCGAACACCGACATCGCGAACAGGTCCTTCATCACCGCGAACGGCGACATCGGCACCGAGTCCGACTTGGTCTTGATCTCGACGCCGGTCGGGTTGTTCTGGCCGGCCACGTGCAGCGCCCAGATGTGCAGCATGACCAAGCCCGCGATCACGAACGGCAGGAGATAGTGCAGGCTGTAAAAGCGATTGAGCGTCGCGCCCGTCACCGAGTAGCCGCCCCACAGCCACGTCACGATGCTGGTGCCGAGCACCGGGATCGCGGAGAAGAAGTTGGTGATGACCGTCGCGCCCCAGAAGCTCATCTGGCCCCACGGCAGCGTGTAGCCGAGGAACGCCGTCGCCATCATCACGAGGTAGATCAGCACGCCAAGGATCCACAGCACCTCGCGCGGGGCCTTGTACGATCCGTAATAGAGGCCGCGGAAGATGTGCATGTAGACGGCGAAGAAGAACATCGAGGCGCCAACCGCGTGCAGCGAGCGGATCAGCCAGCCGTAGTTCACGTCGCGGCGAATGCGCTCGACGCTGTCGAACGCGAGTTCCGCGCTCGGCACATAGTGCATCGCCAGCACGATGCCGGTGACGATCTGAACGGCGAGGCAGAACGTGAGAATGCCGCCGAACGTCCACATGTAGTTGAGATTGCGCGGCGTCGGGAAATCCACGAACTGCCCGTGCATCATGCGCATGATGGGCAGCCGCTCGTCCCACCACTTGGCGGTCCGCGAACCCGGCTTGTAGGTCGACTCGTGATCCATGGCTGGTGAGCTTTCCTGGGCAGAGATCCCGGAAGTGGCCTTCCGGTTTGTGGGCAAACCCTGCGGAAAATTGAGAAACCCGAACAGGCGGCCGTTGGCGTGCCAACGAAGGACCGCTTATCCGATCTTGATCTTGGTCTTGGCTTCGTCGGTGAAAGCGTACGACGGCACCTCGAGATTGCGTGGCGCGGGGCCTTTGCGGATGCGGCCCGAACTGTCGTAGTGCGAACCGTGGCAGGGGCAGAACCAGCCGTCGTAGTCGCCCTTCACGTCGCCGATGCTCTGGCCCTTGGGAATGCAGCCCAGGTGCGTGCACACGCCGACCAGCACGAGCCACTGCTCGCTGCCCTTCTTGGTGCGGGCGGCATCGGCCTGCGGATCGGGCAGCGCGCGCAGCGCAACCGTCTTGGCCTCGTCGATTTCCTTCTTGGTGCGATGGCGGATGAACACCGGCTTGCCGCGCCACTGCACGGTGATCGCGGCGCCTTCCTTGATCGGCGCGAGATCGACCTCGGTCGACGACAGCGCGAGCGCGCCCGCGTCCGGGTTCATCTGCGAGATGAAGGGCCAGAGCGCCACGGCGCCGCCGACGGCAGCAAAAGCCGGTCCGGCGAGCGCCAGGAAGTCCCGGCGGCTGTTATTGTCTTCGTGAGAGGACACGAAACCCTCCTCGATCATTTCTCGTTCAGGCCATTCTGGTTCAGGCCGTTCTCAGCAGCTCACGCATGAACCCAGCCAGCCAAGCCCCAGCGGCAACGCCCCGGAGGCTAGACCTCGACTCAGCTATAAGGTGGTGCTGCCCCGACCCCAACGGCGCCTTTTGCCACGCTCCTTGTGGCATTGTGGCAGCAGGCTCTCAAGGCCACTCGGATCGCTCGCCAAGAGGCAATTTGGCGCATGCCCTCACCCTTGGGGTCTGACCTCTGGCCGCAACGTCGTAAGCTCTTGCGCTACACCGCAGCCAGGGGTCCGCCCCATACGCGCAAACTTTGGCAATCAGGAGTCATTACCTCTCCACTGCGTCCCCGGACCAGCGATCCGACCGTTAGGTCGGAGTGCGCAGATCCGGGGTCTTCACCTCTCTCAGAAGGGTCAAGATCCCGGATAGCCTCGCTCCACTCGGCTTCCGGGAACGCACCGGGAAGGGAATTGGCTCAAAGTTAGCGCGTATGGGGTCTGCCCCCTACTCCCTACTCCCTACTCCCTACTCCCTACTCACCACTCACCACTCACCCGCACCATGCACATCGCCCTCTACCAGCCCGACATCCCGCAGAACGCCGGCACGATCATGCGGATGGCCGCGTGCCTGGGCCTCAGCCTCGATCTGATCGAGCCCGCCGGTTTCGACGCCTCCGACCGCTCGCTGCGCCGCGCCGGCCTCGACTACCTCCAGCATCTCGACCTGACGCGCCACGAAAGCTGGGACGCGTTCGAGATTTGGCGGAAGGGCGTAAGCCCAACCCCGCGCCTCGTGCTCCTGACGACGCGCGCCGACATTCCCTACACAGAGTTCGCTTTCCGCCCCAACGACATCCTATTGCTGGGCCGCGAAAGCGCCGGCGTTCCCGAAGCCGTGCATCAATCCGTCGACGCCCGCATCAAAGTCCCGATGCGCCCCGGCCTGCGCTCCCTCAACGTCGCGCTAGCCGCCGCGATGGTGGTGGGAGAAGCGCTGCGCCAGACGGGCGGGTTTGGGGGTGGCGTCACCTGAGTGACATCGGCCGGGGAGGTAAAGAGCAGCTGTCCCCAATTAGGACCGCCACAACAATAAGTGCATGGAACGCGGGTAGTCCGACCCGTAGTTCGGGCTGAGACCGGCCTTTCAGCCGGACGAAGCCCGACGCACCGCTGGGGAATGTCGGGCTTCAGCCAAATTCGGGACACCTCCTTTTCTCACGTGCGCGCCGCCGCTCGCCTCAGAGCTGTCCGGATTTACTTCCGTAGGTTGGGTTAGGCCGCCGGCACTTGCCGGTGGACGTAACCCAACAAATCAGGGCATCGCGCGTGAATGTTGGGTTACGCGCTACGGCGCTAACCCAACCTACGGCTCGCCGTTGCGGAGGCGAGAAGGCCCCCGCCCACGCATCAACGTCCGCCGCCCGCAACCGCCGCTTCGATCATGGCGAGCACTTCCGCGACGATCTCGGTGGTGGGGTGCGCCGCGCCCAGCGCCCGCACGATGACGGCATGGGCCCGCCGCGCGAGGGGAGCGGCTTCGTCGAAGCGTTTCAGCCCGTAGTACAAGTAGGCGAGGTTGTTGAGCGACGTGCCGACTGAGGGGTGGTCTGGACCCAGCGCTTTTTCTGAAATGGCGAGGTCGCGGATGTAGAGGGGCTCGGCACGGTCGTATTGGCCTTGGGCGTAGTACAGGCCAGCGAGGTTGTTGAGCGACGTGCCAACTGAGGGGTGGTCTGGACCCAGCGCTTTTTCGCGGATGGCGAGGGAGCGGATGTAGAGGGGCTCGGCACGGTCGTATTTGCCTTGGACTTGGTGCAGCTCAGCGAGGTTGTTGAGCGACGTGCCGACATTGGGGTGGTCTGGACCTAGCGCTTTTTCGCGGATGGCGAGGGAGCGGATGAGGAGGGGCTCGGCGCGGTCGTATTTGCCTTGGGAGTAGTACAGGCCAGCGAGGTTGTTGAGCGACGTGCCGACATCGGGGTGGTCTGGACCCAGCGCTTTTTCGCGGATGGCTAGGGAGCGGATGTAGAGGGGCTCGGCGAGGTCGTATTCCCCGCGAGCATCGAGGTAAAAGCCGGCGCTGGCGAGCAGAAGGGCGAGCGGCGTGCCGAGAGCGTCTGCGGCGTTCTCCGCTGCTGCTCGGGCATGTGGCAGCAGGCGCTCGACGCCCGGCCAATGCTTGAACTCGTCGCCGGGATAGGCCGCATTTGCCGCCCCCACCGCCGCTGCCGACCAGATTTCCCTCTCCCCGCTTTTCGCGGGGAGAGGGTTAGGGTGAGGGGCGGCCGCTTGTGCTGCGGCGTGTTGCCGCCCCTCACCCCGACCCGCTCCCC
>CAMDPA010000180.1 GCA_945903565.1 Devosia equisanguinis
CCGCACTCGAGCCTCGACGGCATGACGCCCGATCGGGCATACTTCGGACCACACTGCATCCTGCCGATCCGCTCGGCAGTCTAACCCCGGCAGAGCCTCCACTTATCGCAGCGGAAAATCTGTCCGAACAAGCGGGGCCACCTCAGATCACGCGTCGTCGTTGTATTCGCGGCGTTTCGTTGCCCTGACATAAGGTGCGACGCCCCAACCTCCGGAACCTGTCCATGCGCCTTTCCCGCTATTTCCTGCCCGTTCTGCGCGAGACGCCGAAAGAGGCCGAGATCGTCTCGCACCAGCTGATGCTGCGGGCGGGCATGGTCAAGCAGGCGAGCGCTGGTATCTACTCGTGGCTGCCGCTGGGCCTCAAGGTGCTGCGCAAGATCGAGAATATCGTGCGCGAGGAGCAGAACCGCGCCGGCGCCGTCGAGGTGCTGATGCCGACCATCCAGTCGGCGGACCTCTGGCGTCAATCCGGCCGCTACGAAGCCTATGGCAAGGAAATGTTGCGCATTTCCGATCGGCACGAGCGCGACATGCTGTTCGGGCCAACGGCGGAAGAGGTGATCACCGCGATCTATCGCGACAGCGTCAAGAGCTACAAGGATCTGCCCAAGAACCTCTACAATATCCAGTGGAAGTTCCGCGACGAGATCCGCCCGCGGTTCGGCGTCATGCGCGGCCGCGAGTTCCTGATGAAGGACGCATATTCGTTCGATCTCACGGCCGATGGCGCGCGCGCCGCCTACAACCGCATGTTCTGCGCCTATCTGCGCACATTCGCACGGCTGGGGCTCAAGTCGATCCCGATGGCGGCGGACACGGGGCCGATCGGCGGCGATCTCAGCCACGAGTTCATAATTCTGGCCGAGACGGGCGAGAGCCAGGTGTTCTGCCACAAGGACCTGATCGACGGGGCCATTCCGCCGATCGATACGAAGTTCGACGCCGATCTGTCGCCGGTCATCAAGGCATGGACGTCGCTGTATGCCGCGACCGAGGAAAAGCACGACGCGGCGAAGTTCGCGGCAGATGTGCCACAGGACAAACAGGTTTCCGCGCGCGGGATCGAAGTCGGCCACATTTTCTTCTTTGGCACCAAGTACTCCGAGCCGATGGGTGCCAAGGTGCAGGGGCCCGACGGGAGCATGATCACCTTGCAGATGGGCTCTTACGGCATCGGCGTGTCGCGGCTTGTCGGCGCGATCATCGAGGCGAGCCACGACAAGGGCGGAATCGTGTGGCCGGTGCCGGTGGCGCCGTTCGAGGTGGCGCTGATCAATCTCAAGTCAGGCGACGCGGATACGGATGGCGCCTGCGCGGATCTTTACACGAAGCTCGGCAATGCTGGGATCGACGTTCTCTACGACGATACGGACGAGCGCGCGGGGGCGAAGTTCTCGACCATGGATCTGATCGGCTTGCCCTATCAGGTGGTGGTCGGCCCCAAGGGCGTGAAGGCCGGCGAGGTCGAATTGAAGCACCGCAAGGACGGCACGAAGGAAGTGCTGTCGCCCGAAGCGGTCGTCAATCGCGTGATCGAGTTGGTCAAATCGCAGCGGGTGCTGGTCTAGTTGCGACGTGGGGTCAGACCCCTGGTCGTAACGTTGCAGTGTTTCAAAGAATGTCGAGGCCAGGGGTCTGACCCCGTTCGCACGATAGGATCAGTTGGCCGTATGACGACCACCACCTCGACCGACACCAAGCCGTTCTCCGCTTTCGAGTGGATGCTGGCGCTGCGCTATCTGCGGGCGCGGCGCAAGGAAGGTTTTATCTCTGTCATCGCCGGGTTCTCGTTCGTCGGCATTCTGCTGGGCGTGGCGACGCTGATCATCGTGATGGCCGTGATGAACGGTTTTCGCATCCAGTTGTTCGACAAGATCCTCGGGCTCAATGGACACGCGGTGCTGTACAAGCACCAGAAGGCCGGGCCGTTCGAAGAGTTCGACGACATCGCCAAGAAGCTCGCGACCGTGCCGGGTGTGCGGCATGTGATCCCGTTGATCGAAGGGCAGGTGCTGTTTTCCTCGCCGGTGCAATCGCTCGGCGGGTTCGTGCGCGGCGCGGACGAGGCCGGCATTCAGCAGTTGGCGCTGGTCTCGAAGAATATCATCGCGGGATCGCTGGAAGGGTTCGACAAGCAGGATGGCGTCGCGGTCGGCACGCGGCTCGCGCAGGCGCTCGGTTTGCAACTTGGCGACAACCTTTCGGTGCTCAATCCGCAGGGATCGCGCACGGCCGTGGGGGTATTTCCCAGGCAGCGCTACTATCGCATCCAGGCCATCTTCGAGATGGGCATGGCGGAATACGATCGCTCGATGGTGTTCATGCCTCGATCAATCGCGCAGAGCTTCCTGTCGCGTGGCGCGACGGTCGATGCGATCGAGATCATGGCGGCTTCGCCCGATAGCATCGATGCCACGATCAAGGCGATGCAGGCGGCGGTGGGGCCCGACTACGGGTTCAATAGCTGGCGGCAACGCAACATGACGTTCTTCACGGTGCTCGAGGTCGAGCGCATGGTGATGTTCATCATCCTGTCGCTGATCATTCTGGTCGCGGCGCTGAACATCATTTCCGGCATGATGATGCTTGTGAAGGACAAGTCGCGTGACATCGCGGTGTTGCGCACGATGGGCGCCACCAAAGGCGCGATGATGCGCGTGTTCCTCATCACAGGGGCATCGATCGGCGTGGTCGGCACGATCGCCGGGTTTGTCATCGGTGTGCTGTTTTGCTGGCGCATCAACGACATCAAGGAATTCATTCAGTGGGTCACGGGCACTACGATCATGGACCCGACGATCTACTATCTGACGCGGCTGCCGGCGGAGATCGACGTCAAGGAAACGGCGGCGATCGTGTTGATGGCCTTTGTGCTGACACTGCTGGCAACGCTTTATCCGTCCTGGCGGGCTTCCAAGCTCGATCCGGTCGAAGTGCTCCGTTACGAATGAGGCATCGGTGAAGGACGCAGGCCCCATGCCCGTGCTCGAGATGCGCGATCTGACCCGGACCTACCGGCAGGGTTCGCGCGAGGTGCGCGTATTGGCCGGCGCCAGTGCGCGGCTAATGCCGGGCCAGGCCGTCGCGCTCGTCGGTCCCTCGGGTGCCGGCAAGTCGACGCTGCTGCATCTGGCCGGATTGCTCGAAGGCCCCGAGACCGGCAGCGTGTTCATCAATGGGCGCGATTGCTCGCATATGGGCGACGAGGACCGCACGCGTGTCCGGCGCTCGGAGATCGGCTTTATCTATCAGTTCCATCAGCTGCTGCCGGAGTTCTCGGCGCTCGAGAACGTGGCGTTGCCGCAAATGATCCAGGGCAAGCCGCGCAAGGTGGCGGAGGCGCGTGCGCGCGAGTTGCTGACCGGGCTGGGGCTTGGGCCGCGCGTCGACCATCGCCCCGGCGAGTTATCGGGTGGGGAGCAGCAGCGAACCGCGATCGCGCGCGCGCTGGCGAATTCGCCGCGCCTGCTGTTGGCCGATGAACCGACCGGCAACCTTGATCCCGTCACCTCCGAAGGCGTATTCACGGAGCTCATTGGTCTGATCGAGCGGACCGGCGTTGCGGCGTTGATTGCGACGCATAACCTCGACCTTGCCCGGCGCATGCATCGCGTGCTGCGCATGGAGAATGGAACGCTGCGTGAGATGAGTGCGGCGGAGCTGAGGTAGGGCGTTCGCCCGTCTCCAAGAAATAATCACGGCTGTGTGGGTTGCGTGATTTGTGCGCGGCCGTCTTGCGCCCAACAAAGACAAGAGATCGACTATGAGCGTTGCTTGCGGCATCGACTTCGGCACGTCCAACTCGGCGGTTGCACTCAGCGACGGTGGGCGTGCGCGCCTGCTGCAGTTGCAGGGCGAGGCGACATCCGTGCCGACGGCACTGTTCTTCTCGTTCGAGGACAACTCGACCACGCATGGCCGCGAGGCGATGAAGCGCTACTTGGAAGGCGAGGAAGGCCGGCTGCTGCGCTCGATCAAGAGCGTGCTGGGCACGTCGCTCTGGAACGAAACCACGCAGGTGAAGTTCCGCCGCTACGAGTTCTCCGACATCATCGGGGCGTTCCTGCAGTTCCTGCGCACGTCGGCGGGCAAGGAGATCGGCGGGTTGCCCGATCAGGTCGTGATCGGCCGTCCGGCGTTCTTTGTCGATGACGACGCGGAGGCCGACGCCAGCGCGCAAGAGCAGCTCGCGGAAGCCGCGCGTTTGGCCGGTTTCAAGCATGTCGAGTTCCAGTTCGAGCCGATCGCGGCGGCGTTGCATTACGAGCAGAGCGTCAGTGCAGAGGAGATCGCGCTGGTCGCCGACATCGGCGGCGGTACGTCGGATTTCTCGCTGGTGCGCGTCTCGCCCGAACTGGCCGGCAAGGCGGACCGGCGGCAGGACATCCTCGGCTACAACGGCGTGCACATCGGCGGCACGGATTTCGATCGCGCGCTGAGCCTCGCCACGTTGATGCCTTCGCTGGGGCTGCGCAGCAAACTGAAGATGAAGGGCATGGATGCCCCGTCCTGGTACTTTTCGGATCTGGCGACGTGGCACCGCATCAACTTCCTGTATGACGCGAAGGTGCTGAGCGAGATCAAGACCGTGCGGCGCGATTCCGCCGAGCCGGAAAAGATCGAGAAGTTGTTGCGCGTGCTGGAGCTGCGCAAGGGGCACGCGCTGCTGGCGCGCATCGAGCAGGCGAAGATCGAGCTGTCCGCGCAAGAGGTGGCTTCGGTCAAGTTGTCCGATATCGCAGAAGACCTCGCGCTGGCGATCAAGCGTCCGCGGTTCGAGAAGGCGATCGCCGAGGGGCTCGATAAGATCGAAGGGCGAGTTCGCGAGTTGCTGGCGATGGCGGGGCTGGCGGCGGGTGACGTGCGCACGGTGTTCCTGACCGGTGGATCCAGTGGCGTGCCTGCTGTGCGCGCGGCGATCCTAAAGGCGGTGCCGACTGCGAAGGTTGTGACCGGCGATGCGTTCGGCAGCGTCGCGACAGGGCTTGCCATCGATGCGGAGCGCCGGTTCGGGCAAGCGGCGAGGCCCGCGAGGAAAGTGCGCGCTGGGCAGAAGTAGCGGTTGGGCCTGGGATCGGGCACAATCGCGGGCATGTCCATCGCATCGCCTTCAACTGCCGTATCCAACTCTGCCGATGTCGTGATCGCCGGCGGTGCCGTTGTCGGCGGCGCTGTTGCGTGTTTCCTGCGCAAGCTGGGGTTCGCGGGCCGGGTCGTCGTGATCGAGCGCGATACGACCTATGCGCAGTCGGCGACCGCGCGTTCGGCTGGCGGTATCCGCACGCAGTTTTCGACGCCCGAGAATATCCGTCTCTCGCGCGCCAGTCTTGCGATCATCCGTGAACTGGGTTTTATGGATGAGGTGGGGTTTCGCGAGCAGGGCTATTTGATTCTCGCGTCGGAAACGGGGCGCGCCACGTTGGCGGCCAACGTCGCGACGCAACGGCGCGAGGGCGCCGATGTCGTGATGGAAGAGCCCGCCGCGCTTGCCGCGCGCTTCCCATGGCTTTCGACCGACGGCATCGCGGCAGGGGCGTTCGGACGCTCAGGCGAGGGCTGGATCGATCCGTCGAGCCTGATGTCGGCGTTGCGGCGTGAGTCGCGCGCGATGGGCGTCGAATTCGTCACGGGGGAGGTGTGCGGCATCGATGTCGTTGGCGGGGGTAGGATCGACGCGGTTCGGTTAACGAACGGAGATCGCATCGTCTGCGGCCGGCTTGTCAACGCAACCGGTCCACATGCGGGGGCTCTCGCTCACATGGCTGGCGTTGCACTACCTGTTGAGCCTCGAAAACGCTACGTCTACGTGGTCGACTGCCGCGATCTGCCACGTCGAATCGCCGATGCGCCGCTGACGGTCGACCCGTCCGGCGTGTGGTTCAGGCCGGAGGGGCGCACGTTCATTTGCGGGCGCTCGCCCGACGCCGCGCAGGAGCCCGCGGACCTCGATCTCGACCGCATCGACCACGATTTTTTCGACACTGAGATCTGGCCGCATCTGGCCGCGCGCGTGCCGGCGTTCGAAGCGATCAAGGTGATCAACGCGTGGGCGGGGCACTACGACTACAATACGCTCGATCAGAACGGCATCATCGGGCGGCATCCGGAGCTGGCGAACTTCTATTTGTGCAACGGATTTTCAGGGCACGGATTGCAGCAGGCGCCGGCGGCGGGACGTGCGATTGCGGAATTGATCGTGCACGGACGTTTCGTGACGCTGGAGTTGACGCGGTTGGGTTTCGAGCGGATCGCGCGCGGGGAGGCGTTGGCGGAGCAGAATGTGATTTGATGGGTGGCTCGTAGGCTGGGTCAAGCACTTGCGCGACCCAGCGTTATAGAACGCATACCGTGGAATGCTGGGTCGCCCCCGGATCGCGCTGCGCGCATCCGGCGTTGACCCAGCCTACGCGACCCTACAAGAGAGGGGCCATTACAGCCCACAATTTTGCTTTTTCTTCGAAGCCAATGCCCGGCGTGTCGGGCATCTTGATGCGGCCGGCTTCGACCGGCGTTGCGTCGGCGAAGCCGCCGAAGGGCGCGAACACGTCGGGGTAGCTTTCGTTGCCGCCTAGCCCCAAGCCAACCGCGATGTTGAGTGCGAACTGGTGGCCGCCATGGGGTACGCAGCGGCGCGGGCTCCAGCCGTGTGCCTTCAACATATCCAGCGTACGCAGGTATTCGACGAGGCCATAGGAAAGCGCGGGATCGAATTGCAGGATATCGCGGTCGGGGCGCAGCCCGCCGTAGCGGATGAGGTTGCGCGCGTCCTGCATCGAGAACAGGTTCTCGCCGGTTGCGAGTACGCCGGGATAGTCGGCGGCCAACATCGCGTGCGGGAGATAGTCGAGCGGGTCGAACGGTTCCTCGTACCAGCGCACGCCGAGGCCTTTCAGCGCGCGGCCGTAGGCGAGGCCGGTGTCGAGATCGAACTTGCCGTTGGCGTCGACAGCAAGCCGGCGCCCGTCGTCGCCGAGGAGTTTCAGCACGGCTTCGATGCGCTTCATATCCTCCGCGAGTGGCACCGCGCCGATTTTCATTTTCACGGTGTCGTAGCCGCGGTCGAGATAAGAGCGCATCTCGGCGACGAGTGAATCGACGCCCTTGCCGGGGTAGTAGTAGCCGCCGGCCGCATAGACCCAGGCGGTGGCATCGGCCGAGCCGCCGTTGTAGCGGTCGGCGAGCAGTTTCCACAATGGTACGCGCGCGGCCTTCGCCACGGCGTCCCATAGCGCCATGTCGAGTACGCCGACGGCGACGGAGCGTTCGCCGTGGCCGCCGGGCTTCTCGTTGCGCATCATCGCGGCCCAGGCCTTGGCCGGGTCGATCAGGCCGGTGGCATCGATAAGCTCGTCGGGCTTGGCGGCGAGCAGGCGCGGGATGAATCGCTCGCGCAGAATGCCCTGCTGCGCATACCGACCGTTCGAATTGAAGCCGAAGCCGACCACCGGCTTACCGTCGACGACGACGTCGGTTTCGATCGCGACGACCGAGGCCGTCATCGCGGAAAAGTCGATGTAGGCGTTGGCGATGTCCGACGCGATCGGCGCGACGATGTCGCGGATGGCAGTGATGCGCATGGTCGGCCTAACCGCGATAGTGCGAGAACTGGCCCTTGGGGCGGAAGCGTTCCAGGTAGCTCGGTACGACGAGGCCCATCGCTTGCGGCTGGGCGACGCCAAGTGCGCCGATGGTGCGGCTGTCGCCTTGGGCGGAGAGGCTGACGACGTTGTCGGTTTGCAGCAGGCGTACTTGATCCAGCGTCAGCGGGCGCAGGCTGTTGGGCAGCGGCCACGTGATCAGTGCCTGCAGCTTCGCGAGCCAGAACGGCATCGGCAGATAGCCGCGTTTGCGGCCGGCCCATTCCTGCGTCCGTTCGAGGACCTGACGTAACGAGACCACTTCGGGGCCGCCGATTTCGTAGACGGTGCCTGGTTTGCCCTTGCCACCGGCGGCGTTGGCGACTGCCGCTGCGAGATCGCCGACGAACACCGGTTGGAACTTCGAACGGCCGCCGCCGATCATCGGCAGCAGCGGTGCAATCTGCGCCAGTGCGGCGAAACGGTTGAAGAACTGGTCTTCCGGGCCGAACACGATCGACGGGCGCAGGATGATGGCGTCCGGGAACTCCGCCAGGACGGCGCGCTCGCCTTCGCCCTTGGTGCGGGCGTAGTCGGAAGCGGCCTTCGGATCGGCACCGAGCGCGGAAATGTGGATCAGGCGCTGCACCCCGGCCGCGCGTGCGGCTTTTGCCACGGCGCGCGCGCCCTCGACATGCACGGCGTCGAACGTCTGCCGCCCGCTGCGGGCCAGGATGCCTACGCTGAGTATTACCGTGTTCGCGCCTTCGACCGCGCGAGCGACGGAGTCAGGATAGCGCAGGTTGGCCTGAATTGGGTGGATCTGGCCGACCGCGCCCATCGGCTGGAGATGACCGGCTAGGTCGGGCCGGCGGCAGGCCGCGCGGATGCGCCAGCCGTCCTTGGCCAATGCCCGCACCGTGTGGCGCCCGACAAAGCCGGAACCGCCGAACACCGTGACGAGCTTGCCCGCGCCCGCATTCGCCATTGCCTGCTACTCCCCGCAATCGCCGCACCCGCCCGCTGGCGGGATCGCTGTTGGGGTCTTACACGCGCCTGTAGTGGTTTGTGAAGCGTCCGCACGAGCGGGGACGTGCACTCGACCAAGTGACGTGCTTACGTGCGCCCGGCTTTGCGATATAAGGCAGGGCATTGAACATTTCCGGCGCCAACGTCCGGATGTGGATCTGGGAGGACTGAAATGCTGAGAAGAAGCTTCGTGGTGGGTACCGCCGCGGTCGCCGGCGTGATCGCGGGCGCGGGCGCCGCGCAGGCGCAGGACACGATCAAGATCGGCCTGGTGCAGTCGATGACGGGCGGGCTCGCGGCTGTCGGCAAACAGGTCGTGGCTGGCGCGCGGCTCTATATGCAGGAGCATGGCGACACCGTCGCCGGCAAGAAGATCCAGCTCATCGTCAAGGACGATACGACGGTGCCCGACGTGGCGCGCCGCCTCGCGCAGGAGCTGATCGTCAACGAGAAGGTCAACGTGCTCGGCGTCGGCATCACGCCGGTGGCGATGGCCATCGCGCCGCTCGCCACCCAGGCCAAGGTGCCGAGTGTGATCATGGTGTCGGGCACCTCGATCGTGGTCGATCGCTCGCCGATGTTCGTGCGCACGAGCTTCACGCTGGGGCAGCAGGCGTCCGTGATGGGCGAATGGGCCGCCAAGAACGGTATCAAGAAGGTCGCGATCATCCAATCGGATTGGGCGCCGGGCGCGGAAGCCACGGCAGTGTTCACCGAGAGCTTCACCAAGGCTGGCGGAACGATCACCGAGACCCTCAAGGTGCCGCTCGCCAACCCCGACTTCGCGCCGTTCTTGCAGCGCGCGGCCGATAGCAAGCCCGACGGCATGTTCGTGTTCGTGCCCGGCGGCGGCCAAGCCGGAACCTTCGCGCGCCAGTTCATCGAGCGCGGCCTCGACAAGTCCGGCATCAAGCTGATCGGTCCCGGCGACGTGACCGACGACGACGACCTGCCCGGCATGGGCGATGCGGTGCTCGGCGTCGTCACCGCCGGGTTCTACTCGGCCTCCCACGACTCGGCCAAGAACAAGGCGTACGTGGCCGCGATGAAGAAGGCCAACAACGGCATGCGGCCGAACTTCCTCTCGCTCGGCGGCTACGACGGCATGCACGTCATCTACGAGGCGCTGAAGAAGACCGGCGGCAATACCGACGGCGAAGCGATGGTCAACGCCATGAAGGGGCTCAAGTGGGAAAGCCCGCGCGGCCCGGTCTCGATCGATCCCGATACCCGCGACATCGTGCAGAATATCTATCTGCGCCGCGTCGAAAAGGTCGGGGGCGAACTCTACAATACCGAGTTCGCGACCGTCCCGGACGTGAAGGACCCGCGCAAGCGCTGAGCCTTCCCTGCTAAAGATCGGCGGGGGGGGGG
>CAMDPA010000181.1 GCA_945903565.1 Devosia equisanguinis
GCGACGGCCCGCACCCTGAGATCTTTCGAGTATCCCTTCGCCATCGCGATCCCCGCCGTTGCTGCCGGTGGAATCCGAATCTGATTTGCGCGTCCGAGGGAATCCCCTGTAACTGTTTTGATTCACATCAAGTGGAAAGCGCTCTATCCGGCCGCGGAATCGATGGCCGCGCGACCCGGATACTTCAGCAAAATTGGCCCGCACTAGCCAGTGATGACGGCCAGCACGCGCACGGATCGCCCCAGGCTAATCGAAAATGACCAACAGACCGTTCATGACGGCAGGACTGAAAATCGGGATGTGGGCGATCCGCGCCGTTGCGGGGCGCGCACGAGATTGAAGTACCCTAATATGAGACCGGGATTTACGATTTGTTCATTTTATCAAGGGGAAGTGCGGATCGGACTGACGCGCTGAAACGCGCTTGGAGCAGCGATCGATCAAGCAATCGCGATGTCCGCCTTCTCGACGGCAATAACGCCGGCATCGTCGGTCCACGTCATGACGAGCTGACCGGGCCCCGGCACTTTGAGGTGGAACGCCAGATAGGGGTTCGCCGAAATCCCCGAATTGAGATCCGCCTTGAACACCTCCTTGCCGTCGAAGGTGGCGGTGAAGGTGTGGATGATATTGCGCGCAATCGCGCGGCCATCCAGCGTACGGCGCTGGCCGGTCTCCATCACGTGGTTGACCAGCGTGCGGATCTCGACGATCTCGCCGGCCTTGACCGACCCAGGCACTCGAACGCGTGGTTTCATGGTCATCCGCCACACCCGCCGATCGTGACTTTCACCTCCCGCCGCTGCATGACGAAACGCCCCGTCGAATGCTGCGCCAGCACGACGATATCTTGCGTTTGCGCGAGCCGGATCCGGCTGGATACTATCGCCCGGCCGGACAGCGGCGTGAAATGGAACGCGGCAATCGCCGGCACCGGGTTCGCGGTCGACAGCACGTGCAACGACTTCACGTAGTCGACTTCCGTCATTGGGCTTTCCACGGTTGCCGTAAACGGCACGGTATTGCCGTTCTCCGCGATCTCGGGAACTTCGAGCTTGATTTGCCCCTGGACAGGTTTGGCATCACCCAGGATCTTGCGCATCAGCTCTTGCCAGCCCGCACCCTGAACCGGCTGCGCCGAGGCCGTGGCGACCATCATCCGCGCAACCAGATCCGACATCAGCACGACCGCCGACGCGCCGAGAACGAGCTCTCGCCGGTTGGCTGTCCTGATCTGGCCGATGGCGCGCATCGCGGTTGCTGTTCCTCGTTGGCCGTGTGCCCTGCTTCTCCAGCGCCAGCTAACACACGTCCATCGCGCTCTCAAATCAAACCGGCGTCATCTCGGCCCAACCCCGTCGATCAGTTCAGCTTGATGCCGGCCGTCTTGACGAGCTTGCCCCAGCGGTCGATCTCGCCCTTCACATAGGCCGTGAACTCCGCGGTGGTGCTGCCCACCGTGACCACGCCCTGCTTGCCGAGCTTGTCCGTCACGTCGACTGATTTCACCGCGCTGATGACCGCGGCGGTCAGCTTGGCGGCAATTGCGGGCGGCATGGCAGCCGGCGCCACGATCCCGTACCAGTTGTCGGCCTCGACCTGCGGCATGCCCGCCTCCGCCGTGGTCGGCACGTCGGGCAGCACGGCCACGCGCTTGGTGCTACCGACAGCCAATGCCCGCAGCTTGCCCCCCTGCACGCTGCCGAGCAGCACTGGTACGTCCGCGAACAGCATCTGCACATGCCCGCCGAGCATGTCGTTCACCGCCGGCGCCGCACCCGTATAGGGCACGTGGACGATGTCGATCCCCGCCGTGAGCTTGAACAGCTCCGCCGCCATATGCGGCATGCTGCCCAGACCCGTGGAGGCGAAGTTGATCTTGCCGGGCTGCGCTTTGGCGAGCGCCACCAGCTCCGCCATGGTCTTGGCCGGGACCTGGGACCCTACCACCAGCAGCTCGGCCACGGAGGCGGCCTGCGTGACGAGCGTCAGGTCCTTCAACGGATCATACGGCATCTTTGACTGAAGCACGACGTTCATCGCCAGCGTGCCGGACGTGGCAACACCCAGCGTGTAGCCATCGGGATCGGACTTGGCGACCGCAGCGATGCCGGTGACGCCGCCTGCTCCCGCCCGGTTTTCGATCACCACGGGCTGCTTGATGTCCAGCGCCAGCTTTTCCGCGAACACGCGCCCGATCGTGTCGGCCGGGCCGCCGGCCGGAAACGGCACGATCACTTTGATCGTCTTGGACGGATACTCCTGCGCGACGGCGAGAGTGGGCAGCATGAGGCCCGCAGCCAGACCGAGCACCATCGACTTCTTCTGCATCGCGCATGTCTCCCCGGATGACTTCCATTTGCCCCGATCCTGGGGCGGCTGGCCCGATTTTGCACCGGCTGGCAGTGCCGGCATACTAGACTATAAGTGCTTCAAAGGGAGACTCCAGATGAAGCTGCATTGGTCGCCGCGCTCGCCGTTCGTCCGCAAGGTCATGCTGTCGGCGCACGAGCTGGGCCTGGCCGATCGCATCGAGCGAGTGCGTACACTGGCCGCGATGTCGCAGCCCAACGCCGCGTTGATGCGCGACAACCCGCTGAGCAAGATCCCCACGCTCGTTCTCGACGACGGCACCGTTATCTACGATTCCGTCGTCATCTGCGAATACCTCGACGGCATCGCCGGCGGGCATCGGCTGTTCCCCGCCGACTTCAAGCGGCGCATCGATGCGGCTCGCCGCCACGCCCTCGGCAACGGCTTCCTCGATCTCCTCGTCCTGCGCCGCAACGAGCGCGATAGGCCCGACGGCGCGCGGTCGGAGCCGCATCTCGAAGCCTTCGCCACCAAGACCGAGGCAACGCTCGCAGCCCTCGAACGCGAGGCCGATAGCTTCGCGGCAAAGCCGTTCGACATCGGCCACGTCGCGATCGGCTGCGGGCTTGCCTATTTCGATTTCCGCTTCACCACCGATGCCTGGCGGCCCGCGCATCCACGTCTCGCCGCCTGGCACGATACGTTCTCGGCGCGGCCGTCCGCGATCGCCACGAAATTCGTAGACGGCTGAGGAACACGACATGGCCGGCCCGCTGTCGCACATTCGCGTGCTTGATCTGTCGCGCATCCTGGCTGGCCCGTGGGCCGGTCAGATCCTTGCCGACCTCGGCGCCGACGTCGTCAAGGTCGAGCGTCCCGGCGCCGGCGACGACACCCGCGCGTGGGGCCCGCCGTTCCTCAAGGACCGCGACGGCAAGGACACGCGCGAGGCCGGCTACTATCTCGCCGTCAACCGCGGCAAGCGCTCGATCGCGCTCGACCTCGACAAGCCCGAAGGACAGGCGATCGTGAAGGCCCTGGCCGCGCGCGCGGACATCGTGCTGGAGAACTTCAAGGCCGGTACGCTCGCCAAGTTCGGGCTCGACTACGAAAGCCTCGCCAAGATCAACCCGCGCCTCGTCTACTGCTCCATCACGGGTTTCGGCCAGACGGGGCCCAAGCGTGATCACGCCGCCTACGACTTCATGATCCAGGGCATGGGCGGCCTGATGAGCCTCACGGGAGAAGCCGAAGGCACGCCCGGCTCGACGCCGCAGAAGGTCGGCGTTCCCATCACCGACATCATGACCGGCATGTACGCGGCGATCGCAGTCTTGGCGGGCCTCGCCGGACGCGCCGAGACCGGGCGTGGCGACTACATCGACATCGGCATGTTGGACGTACAGGTGTCCTACCTCGCCAACCAGGCGATGAACTATCTGCTGTCCGGCAAGACCCCGCGCCGCACCGGCAACGCGCATCCCAACATCCAGCCCCAGAACGTGTTCATCGTTGCGGACGGCCATCTCGTGCTGGTCGCGGGCAACGACGGTCAGTTCGAAAAGTTCGCCGAAGTGCTCGGCCAACCCGAGCTGGCCCGCGACGAACGCTTCGCGACCAACCCCGCGCGCGTCCGCAACCGCGGCGCACTCTACGCGATCATCGAGCCGATCCTGGCCTCACTCCCCCTCGCGCATTGGGTCGCCGCCCTGGAGAAGGCCGGCGTGCCCGCTGGCCCGATCAACACCGTGCCGATGGTATTCGATGAACCGCAGGTCAAGCACCGGGAGATGCTGATCGAGGTTCCCCATCCCGTATCCGGCACCGTTCCCCTGGTAGCCAGCCCGATGAAGTTCACGGACGCAAAGCTGGAATACCACCGCGCCCCGCCGATGCTCGGACAGCACACGGATGAGGTCTTGCGCGAGATCGGTTGGAGCCCGAGGGGATGACGGACTGACGGCGCAGCTTCTGATCCAGCAGTCTTTGCTTTCCACCGGCCGAATGTTACTCGTCTTGGACAGTACAACGTTGACCTCACATTTGGTGGTGCAATGCGGGAACGAATTACCCTCGTGCTAGCCGTAGTAATGTTGACGGCAATGGCCCTCGGGCACACGGCTCATGCCCAGGAAAAGCGCTACGCGCTGCTGATCGGCAATCAGTCGTATGACGCGTCGGTTGGCGCGCTGAAAAACCCGCACAATGACATTGCTGTGGTGGCCGAAGGGCTGACGAAGCAGGGATTCGAAATCCTGCCGCTCCTGAAGGATGCGCGCCGGAGCGCCATTCTGGGGGCCGTACGCGAGCTTGCCAACAAGCTTCGGGGCGCGGGTCCAGGCAGCGTCGGATTCCTGTATTACTCCGGCCACGGCGCGGCCGAGAAGGACACCAACGTCAACTACCTGATACCCATCGACGCCAAAGACCCCGGCAGTGCCGCGTTCTGGGACGACAGCGTCAAGCTCGATGACCTCATGCGCGTTCTCGATCAGGCCCGCGGCGCGGTCAAGTTCGTGGTGTTCGATGCTTGCCGCAACGAGCTGCAATTGCCAACCCGCGATACGACCAAGGGCCTCGTTCCGGTCGCGGAGCAACAGGGCTTCTTCGTCGCCTATGCCAGCGCACCAGGGCGCACGGCGTCGGATCGGGGCGAGAGGAGCGGACCATATGCAGCAGCCCTGGTTCAGGAGTTGAACCGGCAGGGGCTCGATCACCTCAATCTGTTCCAGAATGTGAAGGAGAGCGTCATCGCCGCAACTGGCGGCGCGCAGCATCCCTGGGAGAGCAATGGCCTCACCCGCCGCGTTTACCTGACCGGCGAGCCCACGATGCCAGCCGACATGGCGCTGTGGGAAAGCGTGCGCACAACCAGCGACATCCCCTCGTTGCAGCGCTATCTCGAACGCTTCCCGAAGGGCGTGTTTGCGTCCACGGCGCAACAGATGATCGACCGGCTGACCGCGGAAGCCGCGCAGCGCCAGGCCGCACTGCAATTCGAGGTCGAACGCAAGGCGCAGGAAGCCAAGCTTTCCGACGAGTTGCGCAAAGCGCTCGACGAAGCCCGAGCGGCGCGTGCGGCCGTCGCAGCGGCTGAGACGCGCCGCGCAGCCGCGGAAATGGCAGCGCGCGAAGCCAGCCAACAGAAGTCCTCCGCAACAGCCAGCGAGGCCAGCAAGACCCAAGAGGTGCTGACCGCCGCGGAGGAACGCTTCAAAGTGGCCGAACAGCGGTTGGCGGCCTTGGAAAAGGACCGGGAAAGCCCTGGTTCGGGCAGGCCTGCATCCAATAGCAAAACGGCGCCGAACCAGGACGAGATCGTCAAACGCGCCGCGATCGAGACCGATGCGATCAGGAGATTCCGCGAGGAAACCGCGCGGGAGACAAAAAGCGTCCTTCTATTTTACTACATGGATATCAACAAGTTGTGCGAACTTGGCCCGCTCGCCACACTGGAAGTGGTCAAAGCGCCGGCCTACGGAGCAATTCTGTTCCGTGACGAACCCAGGGTCGCAAGAATGTTCACAACCGCTGGATTGGAGCATTGCGTCGGCACAAAGGGCATGGCCCGTGTGGCCTATTACATCATCAACGACGCCGATCGCGAGCGCGGCGGCACCGACACCGTTTCCATCCGTGTTCGCTACGACAAAGCCGCGCCTAGAATCGAAGAGTTCGACATAAAGATGCGGGAGCGCACCGCCACACGCACCAAAGTGACAAGGGCGAAGTAGTTTTTCATCCGGAGACAGCACGCGTGCCTCGCATACCGCTCATCAACAAGCTCGACGGCCTCGACGCGCGGCAGCAGGAGGTGCTCGGCGCGATCCTCGCAGGCCCGCGCGGCAAGATCGAGGGGCCGCTGATGGCGGCGCTGCACAATCCGGAGCTGGCGGATAAGTGGCAGCAGCTGGGAGCGGCGCTGCGTTACAACACGAGCCTGCCGCCGCGCCTGTCGGAGATCGCGATCCTCGTCACAGCGCGCGCCTGGGATTGCCAGCTCGAGTGGCACATCCACGAAAAGATCGCGCGCGAGGCGGGCGTCGAGCCGGCGCTCGTCGAAGCGATACGGCATGGAAAGCGGCCGGAAGGCGCCGATGCCGACGCGCTCGCAATCCACGATTTCGTTCGCGAGTTGCAGGCGGATAAGCGCGTCTCGCAGCCAGCCTACGACAAGGTACTCGCCCGCTGGGGCGTCAAGGGCACCGTCGAGCTGACGGCGCTGTCGGGCTACTATTCGATGGTCGCGATGACGCTCAACGCGCACGAATTCCCGATGCCCGGCGGGGCTGCGCCGCCGCTGGCTCCTCTGAAATAACAACCTTACGAACCCAGGAGTTCCACATGGCCGACATCGTCGTCGAGACCATCGGCAAGGTCGTCGTCGTCACGCTCGACCGCCCGCCGGTCAACGTGCTGACGCTCGACACCTATGAGCTGATCGCGGACACGTTCGATGCGATCGGCCTGCGCACCGATGTGCATTGCGCCGCATTCACCGCGCGCGGTGGCAAGGCCTTCTGCGCCGGGCTCGACCTCAAGGAGTTCCTGGCGGCGAAGCTGGAAGACGATCCCAAGCGCGCGGCGATCGTCCGGCGCACGTTCGCATCGGTGCGGCACTGCGCGATCCCCGTGATCGGCGCGATCAACGGGCCGGCGTTGGGGGCGGGCTGCGTATTGGCGTCGGTGTGCGATTTCCGGCTGGCGTCGGACAATGCGACGTTCGGGATGCCAGAGATCAACGTCGGCCGTTGCGGCGGCACCGCGCACATGGGCCGTCACCTCCCACAAGGCATGTTGCGCCGCATGTTCTTCACGGGATCGCCGATCGGTGCGGCCGAAGCCTACCGGTTCGGCTTCGTCGAAGAGGTGCTGCCGCTCACCGAACTGATGCCGCGCGCGATGGCGCTCGCCGAACTCGTCGCAGGCAAGGCGCCGCTCGGCCTGCGCATGGGCAAGGCCGCCATGAACGAGACCGAATATCTCGCGGTCGAGGAAGGCTATGCTGTCGAGCAGCGCTATTCCACCAAACTGATGGCAACCGAGGACGCCCGCGAAGCAACCCGCGCCGTCGTCGAAAAGCGCAAGCCGGTGTTCACCGGGCGCTGACCTGGACACGGCCCACGCAGTCGGGCCGAAGTCCTGACTTCATCCGTAGAAGAGGGTGGGTCCGGGAGGTCTCCTCCCGGGCGGGTCTGGGCGGCAGCCCAGTCGCGTAGCGAAATTCACACCCCCGCCCGCAACCCCATCCGTGCAAGTCGCGGCAGCACCTCGTCGCGGAAGTAGGGCAGCTCGTCGTTATAATTCACGAACGAGAACGCGATGCCGCGTATGCCCGCGCGGCTGACGATCGCCAACTCCTCCGCCACCTTGTCGGGCGTGCCGACGAACGGATAGCCGCCGATCGAGTTGGCCGCGAAGAACACGCGCTTGGCCTCGAAGTCCGCCGCACTGGTGTTGTCGCGCGTGATCTTGCGCAGCGCCAGCATCCGCTCGACCGCCCCCCAGTCCGCGTTGTCGACGTTGGCGTGGCGATGATAGTCCTCAGCTTCCTTTTGCGTGGGCCGGCAGATCACCTGTCCGATCGTATAAACGTCGATATCCTTGCCGTGAGTTTGCGCTTCCGCCTTCACCTCGTTGACACGCGCGGCGATTCCGTCGAGCGAGGAACGCGAGGCGCCGGTCGCGGTAAAGAACGCATCGCAGTTGCGCAACGCGAAGCGCTGCCCCGCGCCGGATGAGCCCGCGTTCATGATCAGCGGCCGCGCGCCGCCAACGGGCTTTGGCTTGGCTCGAATATTCTTCAGCTTGAACCAGCGGCCATCGAAGGCGAAGTCTTCGGCCTCGGTTTCCGACCAGGCGCGCTTGATGACCTGCAACCATTCCTCGGCGAATTCGTAACGCTCATCATGCTCGCGCTGCTCGACGCCGAACATCTCGAACTCGCCCTCGTTCCATCCGGCGACGATGTTGAGCCCGAACCGGCCGTTTCCGATGCAATCGGCGGTCACCATTTGCTTGGCCGCGACCAGCGGATGAAACAGCGGCGCATGCACCGTGCCGAACACCGTGATGCGCTTGGTCGCCCCCAGCAATCCGCACGCCCAGGTGATCGTTTCCAGCGTCGTGCCGTGAAAATCGGTCGAGCCGCCATAGCCGCGCCAGCGCCCGATCGGCAGCATGAAGTCGATGCCCGCATCGTCGGCCATCTGCGCGAGCTTGAGGCAATCCTCCCAGCTTGCGGACCACCGCTCCGGCACGCACGTGGCCGTGCGCGACGACGAACAATTCGCGCCGAACACGCCGAGCTTCAGCGTGTTGGCGTTATGCATGGCGATGCGATCGCCCATTGATCCAGACTTCGTCGACACGATCGCGCGCTGCTCCTTGTTCGCTTTGCTTCAGCGTTCCCGTCAATCGCCGACCATCCCTGTCGCCGCAACCACTTTCGCCCACTTCTCGACTTCGCTGCGATAGAACTGGTCGAAAGCTGCTGGCGTACTGATCTGCGGCTCGAAGCCCTGTGCGCCGAGCGTCTTCTTCATATCGGCGGTCGCGAGCGCCTTGCCCGTTTCCGCGGACAGCCGTTCGACGATGGCGTTCGGCGTCTTGGCCGGCGCTAGAACCCCGAGCCACAGCCGCACGTCGAAGCCCGGCAGCCCCGCCTCGGCCACAGTCGGCAATTCCGGCAGCGTCGCATCGCGCTTGAGACCCGTCGTTGCGATCCCCAACATCTTGCCCTCGCGGATGAAGCCGAGCACCGGCGCGATGCTCGAGAACATCACCTTGACCTCGCCCGTCAGCAGATCCTTGATCGTCTCACCCCCGCCTTTGTAGTGCACCGGCCGCATCTTGATGCCGGCCATCAGGTCGAACAGCTCGCTCGCCAGATGGGTGGCGCTGCCCCGGCCGGCGGTCGCATAAACGAGATCGCCGGGCTTCGACTTTGCCAGCGCGATCAGCTCGGCCACGGATTTGACGCCGAGCGAGGAGTGCACCACCAGCACGTTGGCCGTCTCCGCGACCGACGTCACGGCCATCAAATCCGGGCCCACTTTGATGCGCCGGTTCTTGTACATCGACTCGTTGACCGCATTGGCGATCGGCGACATCAGCAGCGTGTAGCCGTCCGGATCCGCGCGCCCCACGGCCTCTGTCGCGATCGTGCCGCCCGCCCCACCGCGGTTCTCGATCACGAACTGCTGTCCCAGCGATTCGCTGAGCTTGGCGCCCAGCACACGCGCGACGATGTCGGCGGGGCCGCCAGCCGCGAAACCGACGACCAGCTTGACCGGCTTGGACGGATACTTGTCCTGCGCCGACGCAGGTACGACGGCCAATGCAAGGGCAGCGAACCCCATGCCGAGAGTAGCTTTCGAAGTGTTCCCGAAGCGCCTACCGTAACCCATGGCCTGTTCCTCCCAGCCGTTCTGATTTGACGGGCAGAATGTTGGCTTTGCCCCCGCTTGGCAAGCGATACGAACCACCGGGGTCAGACCCTCCCAGGGTGATTCAATTCACCGCGTATGATGGCGGCGCGAACAGAGTTCTAACGGTCTCCGCCCGACGGAGACCACCGATGAACGCGCTGACCTTGTTCCAAGCCCTCGAAGCTATCCCGGATCATCGGACCAAGAAGGGCAGAC
>CAMDPA010000182.1 GCA_945903565.1 Devosia equisanguinis
AAGGGCCACTTTGGCCTTGAAGTCCGGTGAGTGGTTCCGGCGTGTTCGCTTCGTCATTCTGGCTCCTGATTCGCACGCACAACCGTGCGCGCTGTCAGGCAGAGATTCCACTCATCGCACCGTCCGAAATTGTGGAGCCGTCTCTCACAACCCCGCTAACAAATCCTTGGCACGGCACCAACCACGCGACCGAAATCTCAGCGTGCCGAATTCGGAATCAGGCCGGGGCCCGAACACTCGCGGCTCGCCACAGCGGGCCAAGCAACGCCGAACCCACGGCACACGCAAGCCCCGTTGCCAGCATGGGGTAACCCGGCGCAATCAACAATATCGCAGCCGCGCCACTCGCCACCATCTGCACGACCTTGAGCACGCCCGGCAGCGGCGCATGGATATCGCGCTCGCGGTAAACGAACATACCGAGCGCCACACCGCCTGCGTAAATGCCGACGACGGCGCGCGTCACGCCGTCGACGATACTGAGTGGGTCACCGATAAGCAGCACGCCCGGGTGATAGGCGAAGTAGAATGGCGCGAGCAGGCCGGCGATCGAGATCTTGGTTGCGATCCAGCCCGTTTGCATCATGCCGGCGCCTGCGATGCCCGCCGCCGCGAACGCCGCGAAGCACACCGGCGGCGTCACCATCGACAACATGCCGTAGTAGATGATGAACAGATGCGCGCCCGCGACCGTGACGCCCATCTTGACGATGGCGGGCGCCACCAGCACAGCCAGCGTCAGATAGATGATCTGCGTCGGCAGCCCCATGCCCAGGATCAGGCACACGAGCCCGCACAACATCAGCGCAAGCCAAAGATGACCGAACGAGGCGTCGATCACCAGGCTCGAGATCTTGAGACCGAACGCGGTCTGCACGACGACGCCAATGATGAGACCGGCGCACGCCGAGGAGGTGAACAGCGAGATGCTGTCGTGCAATCCCTCCTTGATCGCGCCGACCATGTTGGAAAGCGTGACGTTGCCGCGCGACCGCGGCTGAATGAGCGCGGCGAGGATCGCAACGCAAATGCCATGAATGACGGCGACGCCCATCGACTGTCCAAACAGCATCTCGCCCGTAATGACGAACAGCGAGGCGATATGCAGCCCGCCCTCGCGCATCACCTTGCCGGCGTTGGGGATCTGGTCAGCGGGCACACCCTTCATGCCGGAGCGCACGGCTTCCCAATGCACCGCCGACCAGATCGCAAAGTAGAACAAGAGGCCGGGGATCAGCGCGTGCAGGATGATCTGGCTGTAGGGAATGCGCGTGTACTCGGCCATCAGGAACGCCGCAGCCCCCATGACCGGCGGCATGATCTGGCCACCCGTGGAGGCCGAAGCCTCGATTGCGCCGGCCATCGCGGGCTTGTAGCCCTCGCGCTTCATCATCGGGATGGTGAACACGCCCTGGCTGACCACGTTGGCAACCGCACTGCCCGAGGCGAGCCCCATGAACAACGACGACACCGTCGCGATCTTGGCGCTGCCGCCACGCGCGCGCCCGCACAGCGCCTTGGACAGCTCGTCCATGAACTCGATCGCGCCGAGCTTGGACAGGAACGCGCCGTACACGACGAACAAGAACACGTACTCGATCGTGACCGCCAGCGCGGAGCCGAACACACCCTCGAGCGAGAGGTATTGCAGCGTCAGCACGCGTTCGATGCTGAAACTGCCGGTGCGCAAGAGACCTGGCAGATACGGCCCGTACCACAGCGGGTAGAGCAGGAACACGACCGACAACAGCGGCAGCGGCAAACCCGCGGTTCGCCGAGTCGCCTCGAGCACGAGGACAATGCCTAGTATCGCAACCGTGAAATCGAGCCGCGAGTTTGCGCCGGCCCGGCTGAACACGTTTTCGAAGTCGATCGCGATGTAGAGCGCAACCGCCGCCCCCAGAAGCGCAAGCGCGATGTCGACGCCCCACATCAAGGTTCCGCGCGGGCGTTTGCTCGGGCCAACCAGCAGGAACGTGTAGAGCAGCGCGCCCGCGAGAAACACGCCGCGCAACAAGGCGTCGTCGAGATCCCCGCCGAAGGTGTCGTAAACGGAGAGCGCAAACAGACCGAGCGCCAGCGCGGTCCTGACCCACTCCAGGGGCTTGCGTAGCGCTTCAGACGACGCCGTTGTCGTCGCGCTCGTATCGTCCATGTGCCCCCCGGCAGAAAAGTGCGCATCCGCCGTAGGTTGGGTTAGCGCGGCCACGATAGTTGGAATGATGCACGACGTAGGAGCCGCGCGTAACCCAACATCTGTTGCGGCTCCGTCGTTGGGTTACGCGACGCTCAGCATCGCTAACCCAACCTACGTAAACCCTACGACCGCTTACCTACTTCAGTATCCCAGCTTCCTTGAACGCGCGCAGCGAGCCCGGATGCAGCGGTGCCCCCATCTCGAGCACCTTCACGCCCTTGGCTTTGGCCTCGGTCACGAGCCGGATGACTGAGCGGTACTGCGGCGCCTTCTCGGCCATCGCATCGAGATTATCGAGAAACGTTTTGGTGATCAGGTAGGCGGTACCTTCTTCCAGCGAGGAGGTGCCGATATAGCCGTTGAGGATCTCGATCACGCGCGCGTCGCGCTCATGCCCCTTGAAAGCACCCTTGGCGAGGATGCCGTCGGCATAGACGCCCTCCCCCGCCACGATCTTCTTCATCTGGTCGGCGCTGACATCGACGAGCCGAGCCTTGGCGAGCTCGCTCAGCTCCGACAAGCTCGCCTGAGGAATACAGCACTGGAGCTGCGCGTCGGCCTTGCCCTCGCGTACCGCCTGCGCGCCCGGCCCGAAGGCAAGGTAGACGGGCCGAATATCGTCAAACGACCAACCGATCGAGGAAAAAATCACGCGCGCGTGGGCTTCCATGCCGCTGCCCTTGGCGCCGACCGCGACGCGCTTGCCCTTGAGGTCCTCCAGCGACTTCATCGGCGAAGCGTCGAGCGTGACGAAGAACAGGCTCCACACGCCCAGCGGCATCACCGTGACCAGGTCGATCGGCTTGTCGAACGGCGCCTTGCCGAGCAAGCCGTTCTTGACCCAGTTAGCGTCCATCGCGGCGAGCGTAACCTGCTTCGATACGACGAGGCGGGCCGACTCGATACCGCCGCTAGCGGCTTCCGACGTCGCCGAACCAAACTTGCCACTGCGCTGCAAGGCGTCAGCAAGCACCGCGCCCATCGCGTAGTAGGCCCCGCCCGCGGTGCCGGTGGCGATGCGCACCTCCGGCTTTGCCTGCGCGTGGGCGGCAGGAGCCACCAAGAGCGCCACTGCCGCAAGCAGTGCACCAAAGCCGCGCGGCTGAATCCGAACTGTCCCGATCATTTTCCTGTCCCTCCCGCTAGTCCCGCGTTCCCGTCCGTGTCCACGGCGCGACCCAGATCTCGACCAGACGCAGCAGCCAATTCAAGACGAGGCCAAGCAAACCCAGCGTCACAATCGGCACGAACATTTTGTCCATCTGATAGGTGCTCGCCGTGCGCACAATGAGATAGCCGATGCCGGAAATTGCCATGTAGAGATCGGCCGTCACCATGCCGATCAGGCCACGGCCCAGCGCCAACCGCAAGCCCGTCACGACGAACGGCAGCGCCGCCGGCAACACGACATGCCGCCACAGCGCGCCTTCCGAGCAGCGAAACGCACGCCCCACCTCGACCAGTTCGGGGCTTACGTTCTTCACGCCCTGATACGTGTTGATCACGATCGGGAAGAACGCGAACAAGAACAGCACGACGGTCTTGGCCGCATTGTCGTGGCCCGCCCAGATCACGATCAGCGGGATCAGCGCCACCATCGGCGTCGAGTAGAGAAACGTAATGTAGAAGCCGGTTGCGGTGTCCAACACCCAGTAGCGCGCCAGAAGAAGACCCAGCAGAATGCCCACCACGACGGCGATCGAGAAGCCGTACAGCATCACGAGCAGGCTCGGCGCCAGATACTGCCACAGCTCGCCGCTTGCGATCATGCCGACCGACGCGACCGCGACCCGGCTCGGCGTCGCAAACAGCGACGGGTCGAGCATCCCGCCGCCGAATTCCCAAATCGACAGGAAGGTAACGAGCGACGCGATGCGCACGAGCGCACCGGTCCAGCGTCTGGCCCGCCGTTTCTTGTCCGCCGCACCGGCCGCCTTGACGCGATCGGCCTGTTCCTCGGCCAGCGCAGAGGCATCGCCGATCACCCGGGTCGAGTCGATTGATGGAGAGGCCATCACGCTGTCTCCTTCGCCTTGGCCGGATCCGTGGGCGCTTTGAGCTTTGCGCGGATATACGCCCGCATCTCCGCAAACAACGGGTTCCGCTGCACGCTGTCGAAATCGCGCGGCCAACCGAACGGCGACGGCAGGATCTCGTCGATCTTGCCGGGACGCGCGGTCATGATTGCGATGCGATCCGCCAGCAGCAGCGCCTCGTCGATCGAGTGGGTGATGAATACCATCGCCTTGCGCTCTTCCGGCCGCTGCATCAGCGACAACAATTCTTCCTGCAGGGTTTCGCGCGTCTGCGCATCGAGCGCCGCAAACGGCTCATCCATCAGCATGATCGACGGGTTCATCGCGAGCGCGCGCACAAGGCCGACGCGCTGCTGCATGCCGCCGGAAAGCTGGTGGGGAAAGCTCTTCTCGAAACCGGCGAGGCCGACAAGCTGGAGATAACGGGTAACGCGCTCCTTGATGGTCGCCTCGTTGGCGCCGCTCATCCGCAGGCCGAACGCGCCGTTGTCGTACACGGTCTTCCACGGCAACAGGCCGAAGTGCTGGAACACCATCGCCACACCATCCGGCGGGCCCTTGACAGGCTTGCCGTGGACCAGCAATTCACCCGTGCTGAGATCGGTGAGGCCTGCGATCGAGCGAAGCAGGGTGGTTTTTCCGCAGCCGGAAGGGCCGACAATGCACAGGATCTCCTGCCGTTTGATCTCCAGATTGAGATTACGGTAGGCGATGACGGCGCCATCCAGGAACATCTTGGTTGCCTGGATCGCCTGGACGGCGGGAGCCGCGTTGGCGCCTGCGCCAGAGCGGTCAGCAATAATTTCTGCTGGCGCGGTCGCCATCGTTCCCTCGGGTGTCGTTTTTGCCATCGATTGATTGTTGACGCCCGACGCCCTGTCAAGCACGCTGGACGGCAGAGGAACCATAAACGCCCACGGAGCCCCCCATGGAAATCGTCCTTTACTATGCACCGACCGCTTGCTCGCTCGTGCCCTACGTGACGCTGACCGAGGCGAACGCCGACTTCCAGGTGCGCGCCCTCAATATGCGCACACAACAGCACATGACGCCCGAGTATCTGAAGATCAATCCCAAGCACAAGGTGCCGCTGCTTGTCGTCGACGGGCAGACCCTGAGCGAAAACGTGGCGATCAATCTGTGGATCTCCCGCACTTTCCCGCAGGCCAAGCTGATGCCCACCGATCCCTGGCAGGAAGTGCAGGCAATCTCGCTGATGTCGTGGTGCTCGGGCGGTATCCATCCGTTCCTCGCCCGCATCAACTCGCCGGCCAAGGTGGCTGATTTCCCAGGCTCGGAGGACGCCGTGCGCAAAGCCGCGACAGCCGCGCTGATGGAAAACTTCAAGATCGCCGACGACAAGCTGGCGGGCCGCGACTTCTTCTTCGACCATTTCACCGCGCCGGACGCGCACTTCTTCTGGTGCTTCCGCCGTGCCGGCCAGTTCAACCTGGACCTCGCGGGCTTCAAGAACTGCCAGGCCCACTTTGCCCGCGTTACGGCGCGGCCCGGCGTGCAGAAACTGCTCGCGTTCGAGAAGGCAACGCTCAACGGTTTCGCGAAGGCGGCTTGATTACTTCGTAGGGTGCAATAGCGATAGCGTATTGCACCGTTGCAACGTAGCCGGCGCAATACGCCCAAGTGGGCTATTGCGCCCTACACAGCTACCGGTTCGTCAGCTTGAGCTCGATGCGGCGGTTGCGGCGCAGCACTTCCTCACCAGCGCCCTGCTCCAGCGGCTGGAACTCGCCATAACCCGCAGCCACCAGCCGCCGGGCAGACACGCCGCGCGAGATCAGGTAGCGCACCACCGAAATCGAGCGTGCCGTCGATAATTCCCAGTTCGAGGCGAAACTCGAGCTCGATATCGGCCTGACATCGGTGTGCCCGTCAACCTGCAGCGCCCAATCGACCTCACCAGGTATCGAGCGCTCGAGTTCGACGATCGCGCTGGCAAGCTGGTCGATCGCCTGCAAGCCTTCCACGGTCATCGTCGCTTGGCCCGAGGGAAACAACACCTCGGACTGGAACACGAAGCGGTCGCCGACCACGCGAATGTCGCGGCGATCTTTCAACAATTCGCGCAAACGGCCGAAGAAGTCGGACCGATAGCGCTGCAATTCCTGCACTTGGCGGGCGAGCGCGGCGTTGAGCCGACCGCCGAGATTCTTGATCCGGTCCTGGGCCGCCTGATCCTTGCGCTCGGACGCCTCCAGCGCCTCGTTGAGCGCCGCGATCTGGCGCCTCAAAGCAAGCAGTTGCTGATTGAGCAAGTCAACCTTGGCAAGCGCCTCGTTGGAAACTTTCTTTTGCTCGTCGAGCTGGGCGGAGATGCCTCCAATAGAGGCCTGTGCCGCACGGGTCTTCTCGTCGTTGTCGAGCGCAAAGCCCTGCAGCTTCGAGTTCTCCGACTTAAGGCTCGCCAATGTCGCCTGCAACGCAGCCAAATCCTCCGCCGCGGTCGACGCCTTGCCCTTCTCCAACGACAGCAAGTTCGTCAGCTCGCTGATCTGCCGCGTCAGCCGGCGCAATGCGTCGTCCTTGCCGCTCGATTCCCGCGACACGTAGAACTGCGAGACCATGAAAATCGAGAGCAGGAACATGAACACCATCAGCAACGTCGACAGCATGTCGACGTAGCCCGGCCAGAATTCGGCATACTCACTCGACTTGCGTTGTCTGGCCATCGGTTACAACCTCTTGCCGCCCAACCGTGCCGACAGCTCCTTGAGGAGGGCTGCCACCTCCTGATTTTGCACCGCCTGTTCATCCACCCATTGCCGCAGCACCTGCTGCTCCTGACGCATCTGATTGACAAGCTGGCCGACGCTGCCGGCCAGTTCCCGCGTTGAATCTTCACGCGGCAGCGGCGGGGGACCACCGGCGGGTCCACTGCCGATCCGGTCGGAAATCTGGTGCATACCCCGCTGTACCTCCAGCAGCGCGCCGTAGAGCTGACGACTCGCCGCATCGGTGCCAGCGCCCGAGGGCGTCAGATCCGTGATGCCCGAAAGCCATTCTTCGAGCTCGTTGTAGAAGCGGTTGTGTGCGTGGCTGGCCTGCAGCTCGAGAAAACCAAGTATCAGCGAACCCGACAGGCCAATCAGCGACGCCGAGAACGCAGTGCCCATGCCCTTCAGCGGCGCTGCGAGGCCCGCCTTGAGATCCTCGAACACGACACCAGCGTCGTTGCTGCCAGTATTGAGCGCTGCAATCGTGTTGCCGACAGATTGGATCGTCTCGAGCAAACCCCAGAACGTGCCGAGCAGGCCCAGGAACACCAGCAGCCCCACGAGATAGCGGCCGGTATCGCGGGCTTCGTCGAGGCGAGTGCCGATCGAATCCATGATCGAGCGCATCGCAGCGGTCGACAGCGACAGCGTACCGGTGCGTTCACGCAACATCGTTGCCATCGGCGACAGCAGCGTCGGCTGCGGACCGTTCGCAAGGCCGGGATCGGCGATGCGAAAACCGTTGACCCACTTGATCTCCGGGAACAGGCGCAACACCTGGCGGAAGGCAAATAGCACACCGAAGAACAGCACGCCCAGGATCAAGCCGTTGAGCGCCGGGTTCGTCTTGAACGCCTGGATCAGCATCGGCGACACGATCGCGGTGATGAAGCCAATCAGCGCGAGAAAAATCACCATCCGCATCAGATAGATGGTCGGGCGCGACAGCGTCTTGTGCAAGGGCGCCGCGAAATCCGGCTGAGGCTTCCTGGCCATGACTTCTCCCATCCCATCGTCGGCGGCCGCTTGGCCTTGACGCAACCGTACGACATCCCGCACACGCTACCCACGGGCCACCCACGTGGGTGACTTGGCAGCAAAACCCGGCGAGATCGTGCCCAAGGGCCGATTTTGCCGGCAGTCCGGCCGCTCAATCAGAGGGGGAATCGGCCGTCAGCGTCAACCGGCGCCACGCGCGCCCTTGAGTACCTGCATCAACCCTTTGTGGATAGGCAAGTTTGCGGTCAGAACGCCGCCGCTACCGATCATGTCGTTGCCGCCATTGAGATCAGTAACGGTGCCGCCGGCCTCGCGCATCAACACGATGCCGGCCGCCATGTCCCACGGCTTGATATCGTGCTCCCAGTAGGCGTCGAAGCGGCCGGCGGCGGTCCAGGCAAGATCGAGTGCGGCCGAGCCGGTACGGCGCACGCCCGAGACTTCGGCCATGACCGCCTTGGCTTCCTTGAGGAACAGCGCATGCCCCGGCCGTCCGCGATGGGGGATACCAACCGCGACAACGGCTTCGCTTACATTCTTGCGGGCGGCGACCCGCATCCGGCGATCGTTGGGGCCGCGTCCCATCAGGTAGCAGCCCTTGCCCTTCTCGGCCATGAACAGCTCGTCGCTGGCTGGATTGTAGACGACGCCGGCGACAAGCTCGCCGTCTCGTTCGAGGCCGATCGACACCGCAAACAGCGGAATTCCATGCAGAAAGTTGGTGGTGCCGTCGAGCGGATCGACAATCCAGCGGTGGCTCTCGTCGACGCCGCGAACCTCGCCGCGCTCCTCCATCAGGAAGCCGTATCCGGGCCGGGCCTTTGCGAGCTCGCGATAGACCGTCTCCTCGGCGCGATGGTCGGCGGCCGACACGAAGTTGGCTGGACCCTTGATCGAGACCTGAAGGTTCTCGACCTCACCGAAGTCACGCGCAAGCCCTCGTCCGGCCTTGCGGGCGGCGGCGACCATAACGTTCATAAGGGCTGAGGCGGGCATAACGGCGGCTCCGGTAGGGCGGGGGGCTGAGCAGAGTTCGCAAATGTGCCCATCGCGATTTTGCGATAAAACTCTGCTAAAGCAATAATCTACGCGTACTTTCGTCGGCCTTCCAACGAAGGTCCGCTTAGTAGCGGGTCGGACGCTGTGAAGCAACCCGGCCGCATTGCCTGTTGCGCCCCAGGCCCGCCGGGGCCCCGAACCCAATTGTGGGCAACCTCCCATCGGGGCTTTTGCTCGTCGGCAATTCGCCTTAGTGTCCGAACGTACCGCAATGAACACAAGCCAGGATCGGCCACACGCCGGCACATCAAAGGCAAGCAGCGGATCACAGAGGAACGCATCACCCCTTTCGCCTTGAGGAGGGCACGGCATGTCATCCGACCGCAACCTGATCATCCCCGGTGTCGGCGGCATCTACCGCGCGTTCGACGGCGTCAGCGACACCCTGATCCGCGTCGCGCTCGGCGCATTGCTGCTGCCTCACGGCCTCCAAAAGCTGTTCGGCTGGTTCGGCGGACGTGGCTTGCAAGCCAACACGGAGCTGTTCGGCAAGCTCGGCTACAATCCACCATGGCTGTGGGCCAACCTTGTCGTCGGCACCGAAGTGATCGGCTCGATCCTGCTCATTGTCGGCTTGTGGACGCGTCCTGCGGCTCTCGCTGTGGCGATCTTCGCCTTCAACGCCATCATTTTCACGCAAGGCCGCGGCGGCTTCTTCTGGTCCAACGGCGGCAGCGAATATTCGATCCTGCTGTTCGTATGCGCCCTGTTCGTGTTGATTCGCGGCGCCGGCGCCTATTCTGTCGATCGCGCGATCGGGCGAGAGTTTTAGGACGCGTAGGGCGGGCAAGCGCATTGCGCGCAGCCCGCCGATTGGGCGTGAGCCGTCGGCGGGCTGCGCGTTTACACGCTTGCCCGCCCTACACATCACCGAAAATCAACCGGTCGCAGCAGGCTCGAC
>CAMDPA010000183.1 GCA_945903565.1 Devosia equisanguinis
GGCATCGGCCGGATCGCCGCGCGGGTGTTCGAGCAGCTCGTCACGCACCCGCCGCGGACGATGCGGATGCTGGTCGACGAGACGAGGCGTTGTAGATGGTACGGGTCAGTTCAGAGGACGACCTGAGCCAAGGGGATAGGTATGATCCACGGCACCACATAAAATGTTGGGTCGCGCTACGCTTGACCCAACCTACAGAGTCTGTCCTTAAGGTACGACAACGGTCCGTCGAACCGAAGAGGGAGAATTCGCATGTCCAAGGCTTCGCGCACGACAGGTCGCCCATCACGCCGCACGATCATTGCCGGCGCGGGCGCCGCGCTTGCCGCCCCCTCGATCCTGCGCATTCCCAGCGCGTTCGCCGCCTACCCGGACAAGCCCGTGCGCATCATCGTGGCCAACACGACCGGCGGTCCGTCCGACATCATGGCCCGCACCATCGCACCACTGCTGCAGGAGGTTATGGGTAGTTCGTTCATCGTCGAAAACATCGGCGGCGGCGGCGGCAACATCGGCATGGGGCGCGTCGCGCGCTCCGATCCGGACGGCTACACGCTGTTGCTGTCGACCAGCGGCTACGTCGTCAATCCCGGCCTGTACGACACGCTGCCCTACGACCCGATCAAGGATTTCGCGCCGATCGCCGAACTCGGCACCTCGCCGAATGTGATCGCCGTGCTGCCCTCGCTCGGCGTCAAGACAGTCAAGGAGCTGGCGGAGCTGGCCCGCAAGGATCAGAACAAGTTCAATATCGCTGTGCCGCCGGTGGGCACCACACCGCAGCTCGCCGCGGAGCTTTTCAAACTGAGCGAGAACCTCGGCAAGGTCGCCACCGTGATCCACACCGGTGGTGGGCAGGCGTTGCAGGCGCTGCTCTCGAATTCCGTGCAGATCAACATCGGCGTTCTCGCCCCCGCACATCCGCAGATCAAGGCGGGCTCGGTCGTCGCACTCGCGATTACCGGCGACAAGCGCTGGCACGATCTGCCCGACGTGCCGACCATGGTTGAGCTCGGCTACAAGGACTTCGTGTCGGAGACCTATACGGCTCTGTCCGCACCCTCCAAGACGCCAGCTGAGATCGTCGCGCAGCTGGAGAAGGCCACCCTCGGCATTCTCAATCGGCCGCAGGTGCGCGAACGGCTGCTGGCATCCGGCTTCACCGTCACCGCGAAGGACGGCAAGGGACACATGGAGCGGATCGTCAAGGAAGTGCCGATGTTCAAGAAGATCATCGCCGACGCCGGCATCAAGCTGCCGAGCGCGAAGTAGCCGCCGCCAGCAATTGCCAACTCCAAGGCCATGGACCCGATCCGGCAGGCGCATCCTGCCGGACAAATCGTGACTTCACGATCTGTTCGTGGTGCGTGATCGAGGCTAATCTCAAGCGGCTCTCGTGGGAGCCTCAGTTGTTTGAAGAGGTGGGGTATGGGCGCAGGGCAGGCGTTTGCGCAATGGGCGGAACGGAAGACGGCGGGTTGGCGGGGACAATGGATGACGGCGGCGCAGTTGGCCGTCGTGAGCCTGGGTCTGGTTGTCCAATCGCACGTCGCCCATGCACAGAACGACACGTCTTTCACGCTGATCAACCGTAACTCGGTTGCGATCAACAGACTCTATGTCTCGGCTGAAAAGCAGTCGAAGTGGGGCGGCGATCTCCTAGGGGCGGTCGTTTTAGGCGCCGCACAGCGCGTCAAGATCGAGGCACCGCGCGACCAAGGCTGCATTTTCGACGTCCGTGTCCAATATGCCAATCGCCGGCTCGAGGAACGCTTCAAGCTCGATTTGTGCAGGGTCTCGACGATCACGTTCGACGGCTCCGCCTCGCGCGCCGAACCTGCCCCCGACCAGAAGTCGCCGTCGACAAAGACGGCACCGACCGCGACTCCAAACCCTGACTTCTTGGTCGTCAATCGTTCCCAAAAAGTGATGGGCCAGTTGTTCGTGTCGTCCGCCGACTCGACGAGCTGGGGAGCGGATCTGCTGCCCGGCGTATTGAAGCCGGGAGACCGTTTCGAGGTGAAGCTGCCGCGCAACGGCCAATGCGTCTATGACATCCGGGTCATCTATGCGGACGCGGCGGTCGAGGACCGTACGAAGCAGAACGTCTGCACGATCCAGGAAATGGTGTTTGCAGGACCGGGGCAGGCCGGGCCGAGCACCGCGCCGGCCGGGGAGCGGATCGCCGGCTACGGTACCGGCTTCTTCGTGTCAGCAGCCGGCCATGCCCTCACCAACCACCACGTCGTGGACGGCTGCAGCCGGGTCGCCACCGTGATCGAAGGACAAATGTTGCCGAGCCACGTGGTGCGGGTCGACAAACAGAACGACCTTGCGCTGGTTCGCGCGCAGGTGCCCAAAACCGTACTGTTCGCCACGTTTCGAGCCGCACCCGGCATACGCGTCGGAGAGGAAGTGGTTGCGGCGGGATTTCCCTTTCCCCAGGTGCTGCAGAACGGCTTGAACGTCACGCGCGGCAACGTCAGCGCCATGGGCGGCATCGGCGGCAACACAGCCGAAATGCAGATGACAGCACCTATTCAGCCCGGCAACAGCGGTGGGCCGCTGTTCGACATGAGCGGCCACGTTGTGGGGGTCGTCGTCAGTCGCTTGAATGAGGTGGCCATGAAAACCGCCACGCAGAACGTCAACTATTCGGTGCAAGGCTCCGTGGACCGGTTGTTCCTCGAATCCAACGGCGTCCGCGCCTCCGAGGCGCAGTCCCTTCGCGACATCAAGATCGGCGATCTGAGCGACGCGGCACGCGAGTACACGTACCAGATCGTTTGCTACAAGAAACAATAGAAGGGAGCTGGCTAAGCTCGACGCCGATGCCTGAATGTCGGGCTTCGCGCGAAAGGCGCTCAGCGCCGACCTACGAGCGAGCACCAAAGGAGCGGACATGTGGAGGATTAAGAAGCGGCCGTTGTCCGCAACTTTGATAGCGCTTGCGGGAGCCGCGATCTTCAGCTGTACGCTTGCGTCCGCGCAGACCAACTATCCCGACAAGCCCGTTCGCATCATCATTCCCAATACCGCCGGCGGGCCATCCGACATCATGGGCCGCGTCATTGCGCCGATCCTGCAGGAGGCGCTTGGCAGCTCGTTCATCGTGGAGAACGTGGGCGGTGGTGGCGGCAACATCGGCCACGCCCGCGTTGCCCGCTCGGAGCCGGACGGCTACACACTGCTGCTGGCCACGACTACGTTCATGATCAACCCCGGCCTCTACCCGAACCCCAACTACGACCCCATCAAGGACTTCGTGCCGGTAGCCGAGCTCGGCGCCTCGCCCAATACGATCGCCGTGCTGCCGTCGTCGGGCGTGACGTCGGTCGCTGAATTGGTGGCGCTGGCCCGGAAGGACATGGCGAAATTCAACATCGCCTCGCCGCCGATCGGCTCGTCGTCGCATCTGGCGGTGGAGATGTTTAAGCTGCGCGAGAGCCTCGCGGGCGCCGCCGTCGTGTTCCACACCGGCGGTGGACAGGCGCTGCAAGCGCTCCTCGCCAATACCGTGCAGGTCAACATCGGCGTGCTCGCACCGATCCATCCGCACATCAAGTCGGGCGGCGTGATCGGCCTGGCGGTCACCGGGACGCAGCGCTGGCATGACCTCCCTGAAATCCCAACCATGATCGAACTCGGCTACAAGGATTTCGTGACCGAGAACCTGACCGCCCTTGTCGCACCCGCGAAGACGCCTCCTGAGATCGTGGCCAAGCTCGAAAAGGCAGCTCTGGAAGGTCTCGCACGTCCAGCGATTCGCGATCGGCTCGCGCAAGGCGGCTTCGCTGTCACCGCCAAGTCCGGAAAGGCGTTTGGCGAGCGGCTGCAGCGCGATGTACCGATGTTCAAGAAGCTGATCGCGGACGCGGGGATCAAGCTGCCCGGGGTGAAGTAGGCAGCGCAAGCGAGCAGCCACTCGTCCTGAACGAGAACGGGCATTGGCCGAGCGGCGAGCTTGCCCGGAAAGACGCCTCGCGCTACAGCGGATATCATGCGAGCGCACAGTTCATGTGCCAACAACCGCGGTCAACCGCGGACCTGAATTCAACGGGAGGATAAGACCTTGGATCGCCGCCACTTCATCGCTGGCACCGCCGCTACCGGCGCAGCGCTCACCCCGTCGCTCACCACATCACTCACCTCTGGCACCGCCTTGGCGCAGGACGCTTATCCCTCGCGCGCGGTGACGATGATCAACCCATTCCCGCCCGGCGGCGCCGCGGACGTTGTCGGCCGTCCCCTCGCCGCCGTGCTCGAACCGATCCTGAAGCAGCCCGTCGTCATCGATACCAAGGCGGGGGCTGCAGGCGCCGTCGGCGCCCAGGTGGCGGCCAGCGCCAAGCCGGACGGCTATACGCTGCTGCTCCACATCGTCTCGCTGTCGGGCTTCGCCGAGGTCGACCGGGTCTACGGTCGCCCCGTCAAGTTCACCAACGACGACTTCATCCCGATCGCGCGGCTGATCGCGGATCCGATGGTGCTGTTGGTCAACGACCAGGTGCCCTACAAGACGCTGAAGGAGCTGGTCGACGCGGCCAAGGCGAAGCCGGATTCGCTGCTGTTCAGCTCGTCGGGCCTGCACGGTGCGCTGCATCTGCCGACCGCGCTCTTCCTCAAGGCCGCCGACATCAAGATGAAGCACTTGCCGACCAACGGCGGGGGCCCGGCCCTTACCGCCCTGATCGGCAACAACGCGCAGGTGCTGGCCTCGTCGTTCGCCGCCGCCAACGCGCAAATCAAGGCGGGTAAGGCCCGCGCGCTCGCCTCGTTCGGCGCCAAGCGCGATCCGCAGCACCCCAATGTCCCGACCATGAAGGAGCTCGGCTACGACATCGAGTTCTATCTCTGGGTCGGCCTGTTCGCGCCCAAGGGGACGCCGGATGCGATCGTTACCAAACTGCGCGGCGAGGTGAAGAAGGCCGTCGTCACCGAGAAGTTCGAAAGCGCGATCAAGAACCTCGGTCAGGACGTCGCCTATCTCGATGCGCCGGACTTCAAGAAATTCTGGGACGCCGACGCCACGCGCGTGGTGGACGCCGTGCGCACCATCGGCAAGATCTAAACGCTGCATTCATCTCAGCTTCCGCTCGGGATCTGCCGTCATTGGCCGGCTTCGAGCGGCTTCATGCTAACGTTGGAGGCTGCCGTGACGCTGCGCAGAGACCATGTGGCGGGCGTAGCACTGTTGGCCTTTAGCGCAGCCGTTCTGGCGCTTGGTACGGAGCTGCCGTTCGGCACCACGGCATCGCCGGGACCGGGCATGTTGCCCATCTTGTGCGTCGGCCTGATGATCGCGCTGGCGGTGGTCCTGCTCGCAACCGCCCGGTCAAGCCCGCCTTTGGCCACCCTCGAATGGGACGACCTGCCCCACGCACTGCGCGTTCTGGTGGCGGCCGGTGCGGCGGTGGCGCTTTATGAGGTGATCGGCTTTCTGCCCACCGTCACGCTGCTGCTGTTCGTCCTGATCTTCGTCATCGAGCGCATGCCTTTGCTCATATCTCTGGCCATCAGCATCGGAATGGGTGGCGGCGCTTATCTGCTGCTCAGCACGCTGCTCAAGACGCCCTTGCCTCACGGCATATTCGGCTACTAACCGGCTGGAGTTTGCGCCCGTATGGGAACGACCATCGACAGCCTGATGCTCGGCTTCTCCGTCGCGCTCCAGCCAGACGTGTTGCTGTACGCATTCCTGGGCTGCCTCGTTGGCACGCTGGTTGGCGTGCTGCCGGGCGTGGGGCCGCTCGCGGGGATAAGTATTCTGCTGCCCGTCACGTTCGGTCTCGACGCCACCAAGGCGATCGTCATGCTTTCGGGCATCTATTACGGGTCGCAATATGGTGGTTCGACCACGTCGATTTTGATGCGAATACCAGGTGAGGCGTCGTCGGTGATGACGTGTCTCGACGGCTACGCCATGGCGCAGAAGGGCCGCGCCGGCGCCGCGCTCGCGATTGCCGCGGTCGGCTCGTTCATCGCCGGGACGTTCGGCATCATCATGCTGACGATCCTTGCCCCGCCACTTGCAGCCTTTGCGCTGCGGTTTGGGCCGCCGGAGTTCACGGCGCTGCTGGTGTTGGGCTTGGTGTTCCTGGCGTACATGTCGTCGACGTCGCTGGTGCGCACGTTGCTGATGGCCTGCCTTGGGTTGCTGATCGGCTGCGTCGGGATCGACGTCATGAGCGGGCAGTTCCGCTACAGCTTCGACATCAAGGAATTGGCCGACGGTATCGGCATCGTGCCGGTCGCGGTCGGCCTGTTCGGCCTCGGCGAGATCCTGGCCACCCCGTCAAAGAACGTTCAGGCGGAGGTGATGCAGCCGAAGATGTCCGAGCTGATGCCGACGCGGGAGGAGTGGGGGCAGGCCGCCATGCCGATCGCGCGCGGCTCGGTGCTGGGGTTCCTGGTCGGGATCGTGCCGGGCTCAGCGCATATCATCTCGAGTTTCATGTCGTACGCGATCGAGCGCAAGCTCTCGAAGAACCCGGAGGAGTTCGGCAAAGGCGCCGTCGCCGGCGTCGCGGGGCCCGAAGCGGCCAACAACGCCGCCTCGACCGGCGCGTTCGTGCCGATGTTGTCGCTGGGCCTGCCGACGGGGCCTGTAACGGCGGTGCTGATGGCGGCGCTCTTGATCCACGGCGTGTCGCCCGGGCCGCAGCTCGTCACCGAGCATCCCAAGGTTTTCTGGGGATTTGTGGCGTCGATGTACGTCGGCAACGTGATGCTGCTGTTGCTCAATCTGCCGCTGGTCGGCCTGTTCGTCAGCGTTCTGCGGATCCGCTATTCCTACCTCTATCCCGTAATCATCATGTTCTGCATCATCGGGGTCTACGAGGTGAACCACTCGATTATAGACGTGTGGATCATGCTGATCATGGGCGTTGTCGGCTATATCCTGCGCAAGCTCAACTTCGACCCGGCGCCTCTGGTTCTGGGCCTCGTGATCGCGCCGATCTTCGAGTTGAGCCTACGACAATCGCTGGTCATGTCGGGCGGCGACTACATGATATTCCTCACGCGCCCGTTCGCCGCGGTGCTGTTTGTGATCGCGGCGCTGATGCTCGTGATGTCGGTGCTGTCGGCGATCAAACAGCGCAAGGATTGGCGGGCGAAGCTGGCCGAAGCGGAGACCGGCGGCGAGCCGGTCAAGCTATAAGGGCACGAACGCGCTGGAACCTCCCCGGCCCAGCGCGCTCGCGTTAGATCTCACGCACGCCTGACGCGCCGGCCGGCGAGTGAGACGAAGCGGTAGCCGATATCCACATGAATGTGGTTCATGAAGGGATAGTTCATCGTGCCGCCGGCGTGATGATTGGCCATCAGCCAGCGCACGACCTCTCCCTTGCGGCCATTGGTGACCTTGAAGTCGACGGCCTGCCCGCTGGCATGCTTGGAGCGCTTGCCGGTACCGCGGATGCGCGCGCCGGGACGGCAGGTCGATACGATCTGGACCGCGCCGAAGCGGGCCTCGATCCGATTGAGCAACGCCCGGGTCGACGAAGTCAGGCACCCCCGGCTCGATGATGCCCCCCCGCCACCGCCATAACTGATTTTGGCCTCGGCATCGGTGGCCACCATGAACACGCACGCAAACGCGCCAACGAGCGCGAGACAAAGTCTCGTTATCATCCTACTCACTCCTGTAAAGGGATACCCGAGGCCGCAGGCAGCCCCATGTGGAGCCATGACCGCAGGCGCACCGCATGGGGCGGCGATGGCGACGGACCAGAGGGTCGGCCGGAGGGGCAGGGCAGCAAACGCATGCCGCTGACAGCTCGGGTCAAATCGTTATCCAGCGCAAACGGGGTGCGTAAGCTGCTAATGTTCGCAATGGTTAATGCGTTGGCGCCAATTTGCCGCAGCTTCTGATGCCACGGCGACACGATCCTGCTTCGCCATATCAAGGCGCGTAAAACGAAAGTGCCGCAGCCCCTTTTTGGTCGGATTTGCCCCCGATAGCCGTCAACGACGATGTACGAACGCCTTATCTGTAACCCTTACCAACGAATGGAAACGGCGCGTGGCCGCACCAACCAATTCGAGCGGACTGTATCTCGTGCTGGAGCCCGGCGAGGGCGCGCGGGAGCGGCTGGCTGCCGCGCTTTCGGCAGCGCCGGCGCAGGCCGTCCTTGTGCGGCCGCGCATCGGCGGCGCAGGCGATCTCGACGCCGTTCGCGCCTTGGTGGAGCAGATCCAGAGTAAGGGGTGCGCCGCGCTGATCGAAGACGATGCGCGAATGGCCCGAACGCTGCGGGCCGATGGCGTCCACCTGACGTGGAGTGCCGAAATCGGCAAGCGATACGCCGAGGCGCGCGATGTGCTGGGGAACCGTTACATCGTCGGTGCAATGGCCGGCGCATCCCGGCACGACGCCATGGAACTGGCGGAAGCGGGCGCAGATTACATCGGATTTGGCCTTGGCGACGCCCCGGACGGCGCGGAAGCCGCCAGGGAATTGCGCCTCGAGCACGTTGCGTGGTGGGCCGAGATCTTCGAGATCCCCTGCGTCGGCTTCGATGTCGACAATGCGGCGGAGGCCGCCGAACTTATTCAGGCCGGCGCGGATTTCGTCGGATTGCATCTGCGTAACGGCAGCGCGCCGGGTGCTGCGAGCGACCTCGTGCGCGCGACACTGGCGCTTGCGGGCGGACGAAACCGGGGAGACACGTGACCATGTGCGCCCGCTCCCGAATCGTTCTATTGGCGGCTGCAGTGGCGGCCGTGCTTGCGACGCCGGTCGCCGCACAACCGAGTTCGTCGTGGTCCAGCCGGATCGAGGGCGATGCGGTCAAACAACCGACCGCGCCCCCGGGCACCGTCATGGTACCCCGCCCCCCAACGGGCCCCCGCGTCATTGCCCCCCCGGCGGCCAGGCAGTCCAGCGTACTCAAGAAGGGTGCCACGCCAACCGCAGCGCTAAAGCCGATCCCTGAGCCCAAGGGAGACAACGCCGCGTATCTCGCCTTCGACAACGGTCAGTTCCTGACGGCGCTCAAGCTTGCCGAGCAGGCCGCCCAGACAGGGCAACCGGAAGCGCACACGCTGATTGCTCGCATCCACGGCGAAGGGCATGGCGTTCCGCGAAATCCGGCCCTTGCGGCCCAATGGTTTCAGCGCGCCGCCGAGCTGGGCGATCCAGAAGGCGCGTTCGCACTGGGGCTGATGTACGTCGCCGGGCGTGGCGTCGAGAAGAGCAACCCGAACGCTGCCGGCATGTTCGAGCGCGCCGCCGCGACCGGTCATGTCTATGCAAATTATAATCTCGGCCTGATGTTCCTGTCGGGCCTGGGCAAGCCGGAGAACCCGATCCGCGGTGCGCAGCATCTCACCTACGCCGCGGAAAAAGGGATCGCGGCCGCGCAGTACGATCTCGCGACGCTCTATATCAACGGCCACGGCGTCGCCGCCGACGGTTATCTGGCCTCGCGTTGGCTGAAGCGTGCGGCCGAGCAGAACATGGCGGAGGCGCAGTTCGATTACGCGATCATGCTGCTCAAGGGGCAAGGCCTCAACGAAGACCGGGCGGACGCCTTGCGCTATCTCCGGCTCGCCGCCGATCACGGGCTGGCCGCAGCGCAGAACCGTCTGGCGCATGTCCTCAATGAAGGTTCGGGCACGCCGCCCAACAAGCGCGAGGCGGCGAAGTGGCGGCTGCTCGCGAAATCACAAGGCCTCGCCGACGACAAGCTTGACGGCATGGTGCGCCAGTTGCCGGGGGCGGATCGCACCACCGCCGAAGCACTGGCGGGGGAATGGCTCGAGCGCGCGAGCGTCGGCGCGTCGCAGCAATGAAAAAGCGGGCCGGTGAGAACACCGGCCCGCTGTCTATGATCGAAGAGTGGCCTGTTCAGGCGCGCATCACTCCGCGCACAGCCGGTAGGCGCTGTTGGCGACGTCGAG